>CAZKTK010000313.1:0-4501 GCA_964555535.1 uncultured Rhodospirillaceae bacterium | reverse complement strand
GGTGATCAAGGTCCCGGTCCTGACCGTCCGCCGTGTCGAGATCGGCGATCGCGGCAACCAGCGGGTGGAACAGGAAAGCCTGATGCTGACCGGCGACGAGAACATCATCGATATCAGCTTCGTCGTGCAGTGGCAGGTCAACGATGCGGAGGCTTTCACCTTCAACATCCGCAATCCGGACGAGACGGTGAAGCTGGCGGCGGAAAGCGCCATGCGTGAGGTGATAGGCGATTCGGCCATTGCCTCTGCGCTGGCCGAAGGGCGCCAGGAAGTCGCCACCAAGGCTGCCGATCTGGCCCAGGCGATCCTCGACGAGTATCAATCCGGCATCATGGTGACGGAGCTGCTGCTGCAGCGCGCCGACCCGCCGTCGGCGGTGATCGACGACTATCGCGATGTGCAGCGCGCACGCGCCGACCAGGAGCGCTCCATCAACGAAGCCAACGCCTATCGCAATCGCATCATTCCGGAGGCGCGCGGTCGTGCCGCCCAGGTGCGCAACGAAGCCCAGGCCTACAAGGAACAGGTGGTGGCGCGCGCCGAAGGCTCGGCCCAGCGCTTCATCAAGGTTTTCGAGCAGTACCGCCTGGCCAAGGATGTGACGCGCAAGCGCATCTATCTGGAGACCCTGGAGCAGGTTTTCGCTGACATGAACAAAGTCATTATCGACAGCGATGGCGGCAGCGGCGTCGTGCCCTATCTGCCCTTGCCTGAAATCCAGCGGCGCGCCCAGTCTGGTGGCGGCGGGGAGGTGATCCGATGAGCGGTTTCGTGAAAGCCGTGTTGGCGGTTCTCGGCGTCGTCGCCGTCATTGGCGTGCTGGCATCCCTGTTTACGGTGGAGCAGCGCGAGCAGGCCCTGGTGTTGCAATTCGGTGAGCCGAAACGGGTGATTCAGGAGCCCGGCCTGTTTGCGAAATGGCCGATGATCCAGGAAGCGATCATCCTCGACAAGCGCCTGCTCGACTACGATGCGCCGGCGGAAGAGGTCATCGCCTCGGACCAGAAGCGCCTGGTGGTCGACGCTTTCGCGCGCTTCAAGATCGAGGATCCGCTCAAGTTCTACCAGACGGTCCGCACCGAGGAAGTGCTGAGGCCGCGGCTCGGCGCCATCATCAACTCCAATCTGCGTAAGGTGCTCGGCACCGTGCCCTTGCAGGACGTGATCTCGGAAGATCGCGAAATGTTGATGCAGCGCATTGCCGACAGCGTGCGCGAGGAGGCCCAGGCCTTCGGCATCACGGTCTACGATGTGCGCATCAAGCATGCCGATCTGCCGCAAGCGAACTCGGAAGCCGTTTTCCGCCGCATGCAGACCGAGCGTCAGCAGGAAGCCGCGGAGCTGCGCGCAAAGGGCGCCGAGGAGGCACAGCGCATTCGCGCCGAGGCCGATCGCGAGCGCGTGGTGATCGTTGCCGAGGCGGAGCGCGAGGGCCAGATCCTGCGTGGTGAGGGTGAAGGCGAATCCAACCGGATTTTCGCCGAGGCGTTCAGCCGGGATCCGGATTTCTTTGCCTTCTATCGCTCCATGCAGGCCTACCAGAATGCGCTCGGCAGCGGCGATACGACCATGGTGCTGTCGCCGGATAGCGAGTTTTTCCGCTACTTCGGAGAGACCGAGCGCGGCGTGGCAGAGGAGCCTCGCTGATCAGCGACTTCTGGACGGCATTGGCCTTGGTGCTGGTCATCGAAGGGGCGGCCTGGGCCTTGTTCCCCGACCAGATGCGCAACATGGCGCTGAAGGCACAGGAGCTCACGCCTTCGACCCTGCGCATCGGCGGCCTCGTGGCAGCCTGCTTCGGCGTGGCCATGGTTTGGGCCATACGTGGTTGATTTGGCCACGGGGGCTTTCTTGAAACGCGAGGGGCGAGCCTCTACCTTAAGGACGCTCGTGCGTCACGCCGGATTCGTGCGGTGGGGCACTCCCGTATTGGAGGATCGACCTTTGATTCCACGCCAAGTTGCTGCTGTCGCTACGGCGCTGCTGGTTGCCTTTTTGCCGGCCGGCTTTTCCGCCCACGCAGCCGGCGGACCGGAGGATTTCGCCGACCTGGCCGACCGGCTGGTGCCTGCGGTGGTGAACATCTCGACCACGCAAGAGGTGGAGAATTACCAAGGCGGCCAGCCGCCGGTGCCTCAGTTCCCGCCGGGATCGCCGTTCGAGGAGTTTTTCCGGGACTTTTTCGATCGCGAGGGCGAGGCGCCCGAGGATCGGCCAAGGCCCCGCACGACGTCGCTCGGCTCCGGCTTCGTCATTGATGCCAGCGGTTACATCGTTACCAACAATCACGTCATCGCCGACGCCGCCGAGATCACGGTCACTTTCGCCGACGAGACATCGCTGAAGGCCGAACTGGTGGGCCACGACGCGAAGACCGATGTCGCCGTTCTCAAGGTCGAGCCCGAGACACCGCTGCAGGCGGTCGATTGGGGCGATTCGGACGGCGCCAGGGTCGGCCACTGGGTGGTCGCCATCGGCAATCCCTTCGGCCTCGGCAACACTGTCACCGCAGGCATCATCTCGGCCCGGGCCAGAGACATCAATGCCGGCCCGTTCGACGATTTTCTGCAGACTGATGCCTCGATCAACAGGGGCAATTCCGGCGGTCCGCTGTTGAACATGGATGGCCGCGTGATCGGCATCAACACGGCGATCTATTCGCCGTCGGGCGGCAGTGTCGGCATCGGCTTCGCGGTGCCTTCGAATCTGGCCCGCCACGTGGTGCATCAGCTCCGCGAATATGGCGAAACCCGCCGTGGCTGGCTCGGCGTTCGCATCCAGACCGTCACCGACGATCTGGCGGAGAGCCTGGGGCTCGACCGCTCCCGCGGTGCCCTGGTGGCGAGCGTTTCGGCCGACAGCCCGGCCGCGGCCACCGGCATCGAGGTTGGTGACGTTATCATCACCTTCGACGGCAAGTCGGTCGAGACCATGCGCCGTCTGCCTCGCATCGTTGCCGAGACCCAGATCGACAAGCAGGTGACGGTGGAGGTCTGGCGTGACGGGGAGGTGGTTGCCTTGCCGGTGACCGTCGGCCGTCTTGACGAGACCGGAACCCAGGTCGCGTCGACCGCGTTGCCCGAGCCCGATATGCCCATGCCTTCCGAGGTGGAATCGCTTGGTCTTACGCTTTCGGCCCTCACGGACGAGCTGCGCAGCGAGTTCCAGATCCAGGAAGACGTCAACGGCGTCATGGTGGTTGCGGTCGACGCCAGCGGCGTTGCGGCGGAGAAGGGCGTGCAGCCCGGCGATATCATCGTCGAGGTCGGACAGGAGGAAGTCAGCACGCCTGCCGATGTTCAGGCCAAGGTCGACGAGCACCGCGAGCATGACAAGAGCACGGTGCTGTTGCTACTTGACCGCCAGGGCGACCTGCAATTCATCGCCCTGCGCCTGCTGGACAGCTAGAGTTCTACGGGCCGGCGGCGAAGTCGTCGGCCCGGTATCCCTGAAGATAGAGCAGCGCGGTAAGGTCCGCGTGATCGATGCGCGCCGATGCCGCTTCGGCCACCGCCGGCTTGGCGTGGTAGGCGACGCCGAGTCCCGCCGCCGCCAGCATGTCGAGATCGTTCGCGCCGTCGCCGACGGCGAGCACTGCATCGTTGGCGATGCCGCGTTCCGCCTCGATGGCGTGCAGGGCCTGGCGCTTGCCGTCCCGGTTGATGATCGGCTCCGCCACCAATCCCGTCAGGCGCCCGCCGACAATTTTGACCGTGTTGCCTTGATGGGCATCGAACCCGGCCAAGTCGGCCACATATTCCGTGAACAGGGTAAAGCCGCCCGAGACCAGGACGGCATAAGCGCCGTGCGCACGCATGGTTGCGAGCAAGGTGCGGGCGCCGGGATTGAGGCGAATGTCCTCGTCGCGGACATGCGCCAATAGACTCTCGTCGCAGTCCGCGAAAAGCGCCACGCGTCGGCGCAGGGAATTCGCGAAATCGATCTCGCCCCGCATGGCGGCAGCCGTGATGGCCGAGACTTCTTCGGCTCTTCCCGTAAGGGCTGCCATGGCATCGATGGTTTCGCCGTCGATGATGGTCGAATCCATATCGGCCACCAGAAGCGCCTTGCGGCGGTGGGCCGTCGGCTGTGCCACGGCGTCGATCGCATTGCTCCCAAGGGCATCGCGTGCAGCCGCCGCGGCCATCGCAGGCATAATGCCGGCGAACGGCAAGTCGACGGCCTCACCGGGCGCCAGCGTGATCGGCGAATCGACGGCAGCGCCGATTGCTTCCACGGCCGTTTGAACGGCACCGAGGATGTCGCCCGTCAGCTGCGCTTTACCGGGAGCGGCGATCAGTGTGAGGATGCTGCTCATGACAGATAGCGTGACCAATCGGCCGCAAGGCGCAAATGAAAGAGTTGTGGTGCTTGCCGGGCCAACCGCATCGGGTAAGTCGGCGCTGGCATTGGAGATCGCTGAGGGCTTGGCCAAGACGGGCCGCGTTGCGGTCCTTATAAACGCCGACAGCATGCAGGTCTATCGCGAGCTGCGGCTGCT
>CAZKTK010000312.1:0-4508 GCA_964555535.1 uncultured Rhodospirillaceae bacterium | reverse complement strand
CGACAGCACTCTCGGGCAAGGCAGCGATTTTTGGCTCGAGTTGCCTATTGCGTATGAGGGCGATCAAGACCAAAGGCTGGCGTGCTGAGCCGTTGCCGGTCGCCACTCGACGCATTTGTAGCCCCGCGGTATATCCTTCAGCCAGCAGCGCACGGGAGGTGATCATGAAGGCAATATTGGCGCACGAGTTCGGCGGCCCCGAGGTACTGAAATACGAGGACGTGGATGATCCGACCGCCGCTCCCGGCGAAGTCGTCATCGACATCAAGGCCACAGGCATCAACCCGGCCGACACCTACATGCGTGGCGGTGCCTACGCCATCGTGCCGCCCTTGCCCTATACGCCGGGTGGTGATGCGGCGGGCGTCATATCGGCCGTCGGCGACGGCGTGAGCGAATTTGCGGTCGGAGATGCCGTCTTCGTCGGTGTGGCAATGGGCTTCGACATGACCGGATGCTATGCCGAGAAGGTGACGCGCGCCGTCAAGGATGTGCTGCCATTGCCGAAGGGTGTCAGCTTCGCCCAGGCTGCGGCGCTCGGCGTTCCTTATGCCACCGCCCATTACGGACTCTTTGCGCGCGGCGGAGCAAAGGCTGGCGAGACCGTTTTCGTCCATGGCGCGTCCGGCTCGGTGGGCACGGCGGCTATCCAGCTTGCCAAGCGGGCCGGTATGACGGCCATAGGGTCGGCCGGCACCGAGGGCGGTCTGGCGCTGGTGCGCGAACAGGGCGCCGATCACGTGGTCGATCATACGACGGACGGCTATATCGAGCAGGTGCGCGAAATGAACGGCGGCAATGGGCCGGATCTGATTCTGGAAATGCTGGCCAACGTGAACCTGGCGGCCGATCTCGAACTCGTAGCGAAATATGGCCGCATTATAATCATCGGCAACCGCGGAGAGATTACGATCAATCCGCGCATGACGATGATGAAGGAACTCGATGTGCGGGGCCTTGCGCTGTTCAACGGCTCGGCGTCGCAGATGACCGAGATCATGACGGACCTCGTCGCCGGCCTCGAAGACGGCTCGCTCAATCCCATTGTCGGTCGCGAAATGCCACTGGCCGACGCTGCCGCCGGTCACGTCGCGGTGCTGGAGCCGGGCGCCCACGGCAAGATCGTGCTGATACCGTAAGGCTGCGGACGGTATGAATCTAAAAATCTTCGGCGAGCGCAATTGCGGCACCAACTATCTCGAGGCCCTGATTGCGCGCAATCTCGATGTGACGATGCTGCGCGGCACGGTACCCGAGTCATGGTTCGACACGAACGAGATTACGGAAGACTCCTTCGATCTCTATTTCGCCCTTACCCAATCGGTCAATCTGGGTTGGAAGCATGCCATGGCGCCGGATCAGGAGAGCCTGGCGGCACAAGATCTGAAGCAAACCGTGTTCGTAACGCTGACCAAGAATCCGTATTCCTGGCTGTTGTCGTTCCACAAGCGCCCATACCACAGGGGCGGCAACGGCTCACGCTCGCTCAGGGAAGTCTATTGTCCTACGTGGCCGGCGGCCGAGCAGGTGCCGTTCGAGGAATTCCTGACGACGCCTTGGCAACCGGTCGGGCGCGAGGGCGTTGCGGGCCCGTTCCAAAATCCGGTCGACCTGTGGAATCGCAAGAACCGGTCATATTTGGCCCTGTCGGGCTTCGCGCGTTGTCTAAACTTGAAATACGAAGACCTGGTGCGCGACCCGGGCAGTGCCGTTGAACGGATAGCCCGGACCTTCGACCTGCCCGGGCTCTCCGGTCAGTTCCAGAATATCGTTTCTTCGTTGCAGGGGGCTCCCGGAAAAACATTCGAATCCTACCGCAAATATTATGATAAGCCGACCTTTCCTGTGAAAATCACGGTGACCGGGGCGTATCCAAAAATGTCGTGACTCGGCGTTGGAAGTGTTCTAGTGTGCGTGTAAGGGCGAGAGAGATTGGCAGCATATGATGTCGCGCCATCACCTCAAGCTCAGCTTGTGGGTGTGGGCGACCGTGCCCACAGAAAATTTGACGTTAAAAATGGGAGGTGTTGAAGAATGAGCGAAGCTGACACAAAGCGGTTTTTCGGAGACTTGGCCAACAACGATTCGATGAAGGCCGAGGCGAACGCGCAAAGCGGTTTGGCCGGCATTGCGTCCTATGCGCAAGGCAAGGGTTATGACGTGAGCGAGTCCGATCTTTCGGCGCTTGCCGCTCAGGGCAAGGATCTTAGCGAGGCAGAGCTTGAGAAGCTTGCGGGCGGCGTCGGCGTCAGCGTCGGTTGTGTTGTCTGCATCAACAGCTAGGTGCAGGTAACGCTGTTCTAGCCTTAATACCCGGTAGCAGGCGGCGTGGTCCCAGCGGCCACGCCGTTGGTGTCATTTGGATCGCTCCTGACAGCTCGATATCGCATAAGGGCGCGTAACCAATGGCCGAAGCCCAACTGAAGAACCGAAAGCCCGGCTCCGTACCGGGCGATGCCTTTCTCTCGGCGCCCGCATTGCAAACGCAAAATGCAGTGGTGCGGGAGGTGGGCGGCTACCATTTTGCCAACGATCCGAACACCGGCGCGCTGAGCGTCTTGAACACGGCTGAGTTGATGGCCTTCCAGAGGCTCGGCAATCCTGGCGGCGTGGAGGAGGCTGAGGCGTTCTTTCGCCAGCTGGGTCAATCGCAAAGCGATGCGGCGGCGAATACGCAGCGCTTGGTGACACGATTGACGCGGGACGGTTGGACCCGGACGGCGTTGCCGAAATCGACCAGCCTGCCCCTCAGTTCCGTCTATTTCACCTTGACCCGCGAATGCGACCTGGCCTGCCCCTATTGTTACCAGGGCTTGCGCAAGCGTGCGCGTAAGATCATGCCGCTGGAGCATGTGCATGCGATCATGGACAAGATCGCGGCAATCAATCCGGACAGCCACATCATGGTCACGGGCGGCGAGCCGATGCTGCACCCGAACTTCTTCGAGATTCTCGAGAGTATCCGCGACCAGGGCTTTACTGCTTCGGTGCTGACCAATGGCGGGCTGATCGATGAGGCCGCAGCCGAGCGGCTTGCGGCCTTCGGCAATATCGAGCGCGTCCAGGTCAGCATTGACGGTATTTGCGAAGAGACCCATGCGATGACGCGTGGCCCCCGCAGTTTCGACAAGAGCATGGCGGGTATTCATGCCTTGGCGCGGCACAAGGTACCGCTGCTGTTGGCGCCTACCATTCACGATGGAAACGCCGATGAGATTCTGGATCTGGCTCGCTTGGCGATCGACCTCGGCGGCAGTATCAGCGCCAACGACCTGAAGCAACTGCCTCAGGACGAGAACACGAAGATCACCCTGGCACCGGACACCCTGAGGCGCGTCAAGGCCGAGCTCAGCGATTTCCTGACCGAGATGTTCGGCAAGGATGATGGCTTGCGCGACCGCATCAAGCAGTTGAGCTCGCGCAGCTGCGCATCGGATCCCATCAACGCCACGTTCATTTGCGGCGTGGCCTATTCGCTCGTCGATATCGACTGGAATGGCGACGTCTACCCTTGTCACCTGCTGAAAGGCGACGAGCTTGTCCTCGGCAATGTGCTGCAGCAGCCATTCGAAGAGATATTCGCGAAGGGTCGCGAGGGTGGTTTTCGCACCGAATCCCACGAAATGGAGCAATGCAGCAGTTGCAGCTACATGTCTGTCTGCGGCAGCGGCTGTCGAGCGGCCACCTATTTCACCTACGGCACTCCTAAGAAGGCGAGCCCGTATTGTAGCGAGCACCGCTGGGGCATCACGCGCACGCTTCTCCAGTCGAAGGGTGCCAGCGCGCCCGAGGCACAGCGGGGCGGCACGATGTCAGGTGCCATCGAAGGTCCCATTGAGCTCGATACGGTGGACGCGGCCGGCGCAGCGCAGCGCCTGCTGAGCGCCGTGGTTCCGGCCGAGATCGAAAAATGCGCTGCGGTAATGGGCGCCTTCCGAGACGGCGAAGCATCGCTGCTGGACGTGATGGCCCACGAGTCCCGCTTGCGGGGCCTGATCGGCGATGTCGTCAACGCCCATGCCGACCTGCCCGAGCCGACTGGGCTTCGGGTCGATGAGTTCACCGTAACTGAGTGCCACCAGGACGAGTACTGCGAGGCGCATGTTCCGCTCGCCTTCTGCCCGGAATCGGCCCTGATCGTGCACGGCCCGATAATTCTCGGGCGCGTCGTGGCTATCGCCGAAGGCTTGCTGCGGCCTGGCGAGAAAGTGACGGCGCTTTCCAGAATTCGGATCCGCAAGCCGGTGCGACACAATCTCAAAGTGATCGTCGCGCGGGAGCCTGCGGCGGACGTATTTCCCGACGGTCCTCATCCGGCTGTCGAGGGGCGGCTGATTATCGATAGCGAAGCGTCCCTTCGGTTCGCCGGCTGGGAGTTGTCGCAGGAGCCCGTTACCAGATGGATCGACAACGCCATCATCGAAGCGGGGTGCGCTGTCGAGTGGGTGCCGGGCGGGGAGGGCCAATTGCTGCTGCACACCAGAAGCCCCGGGTTTGCATCCTCGCCG
>CAZKTK010000311.1:0-4515 GCA_964555535.1 uncultured Rhodospirillaceae bacterium | reverse complement strand
ATCAGCGACGAAGCCTACGACAAGATCATGAATTCCAATGTGCGCAGCAATGTTTGGCTGTGCAACATGGCGATCCCGCAAATGGCAGAGCGCGGCGGCGGCACGGTCATCATTGTCTCCTCGGTGGCCGCCTTCATCGGCTCCGGCGTCCTCGGCACCTACGGCCTTTCCAAGGCGGCCGATGCATCGCTCGCGCGCAATCTCGCGGTCGAATGGGGTCCGCAGAACATCCGCACCAACTGCCTCAACCCGGCAATCATCCGCACGGATTTCGCCCGCGCGCTCTGGGAGAATCCCAAGACCTATGAGCGGGCGATCACGAACTATCCGCTCAAGCGCATCGGCGAGCCCGAGGAGGTGGCGGGCGCCGCGGTCTTCCTGGCATCTAAGGCGGGCAGCTTCGTCACCGGCCAGACCATCATCATCGACGGCGGCTCGACGATTTCCGCCGGCGACATCTAGCAAGGGCGATGGCCGAGCCCGTCAGGGTCTACTGGCAACCGGGCTGCACCAGCTGCCTGCGTGTGAAGGAGTTCCTTGGCGAGAACGGCGTCGATTTCGTCTCGGTCAATGTCGCGGCAGACGCGGCGGGCTGGGACGAGCTGGCACGCCTCGGGCTGCGCAGCGTGCCGGTGGTGGCGCGGGGCGAGCGCTATGTCTTCGCCCAGGTGCTCGGCGCGGTGAGCGAGTTCCTCGGCCTCGACGAGGCCGCCGGACCCACGCTCGCGCCGGGGGATCTGGTGGCGCGCCTTGCGCTGATCCTGGAGACCGCCGGTCGCCTGACCGCACAGGTGCCCGAAGACAGGCGCAGCTACAGCCTGCCCGGACGCGACCGCAGCCTGCACGGTCTCGCCTATCACATCTTCCAGATCCCCGAAGTCTTCCTCGCCTGCCAGGCCGGCGCCGAGCTGACCTACGAGGCCCTCGACGAGCCGGCGCCGGCGTCGCTGGCCAGCATGGCGGATATCGCCGCCTACGGCGCGGATGTCGCGGCGCGCACCGCCGCCTGGTGGAATGCCGAGCCCGACCGCGACGGCGCCCGAACCCTCGCCACCTATTTCGGCGAGCACAGCCTGCACCTGGTGCTGGAGCGCACCACCTGGCATTCCGCCCAGCACACACGGCAATTGGCGATGATGCTGGAAAGCCTGGGCATCGTTCCGGACCGCCCCCTCGACGCAGCGGCGTTGGCGGACCTGCCATTGCCCGAAAAGGTGTGGGAAAGCCCGGTTCAGCCCGCCTGACGACGAAGCTGTTCCAACGCCACGGCAAAAGCGGCGCGGGCGGTTTCCAATTGCACCGGCGCGGTCTCGGGCGTGGCCGCCAGGATCGCTTCGATGGTTTCGCGCACCGCTGGTGCGTCTTCGGCACCTGCCATCGCCTGTTCGCTCAACGCCTTCGCCCAATCCTGCTCGTCGCTCATGCTGCGGCGGCGGCCTCGCGGGGTTTCGGACAGCAGCGCTGTATCAGCCGTTCGGCGCCGGCGAGGCGCTTGTCGAGCGCGGCCATGGTGGGGCCGAGATCCTCGCTGTCGTCGTCGAGCCAGACCTTAAGGGTGGCGAGATAGATCGCCACCAGCCCTTTGGCACGCACCAGGCCGATGATGCCGCCGCTATTGATGCCAGCGCATTCCAGCATCGCCGCCATAGAGCGCAGCGTGAGCGGCGCAGCACAAGCTGTGGCCACGGGATCGCAGCGCAAGCCGGCAACGATGCCGCGTAAGCTCTCGCGATGGCCGGCCATGGCGTCGAAGCGGCGCATCATGACATCGAACAGGCGCTCGCGCGCCGGCTGTTCAAGATCGGCAAGATCAGTGCCTTTGGCGACCTCGGCATCGATACGGCGAGCGAATTCGGCAAGGATCTCGGTCTTGCCACGGGCTGCCCCCAGCGCTTGCGCCAGTGTCAGGTCGCCCTCGACGGCGATATCGGCGAGCGTGATGTCGCACCACTTCCGCTTCGCCGCCAAGGCCAGCGCTGCCTCCAGCACACGTCCGGGGATATCGGTCTTTCGGGCCATTGCGACCTCCCCTGTCATTTGAAGGCGAATAGGATATTGACTTGGGCGGGGCGCCTGCAATGCTTGTTTTCATGACTGAGCGAGCCGCCCGCGATGCCGTCGGCGCCTTGATCCGCGCCGCACGCCGTCATCCCATGCTGTCGCGCGAGGAAGAGCGTGCGCTGGCACGTCGTGCCGCGCGCGGCGATCGCGAGGCCACCCAGCGGCTCGTGGCCAGCCATCTCAGGCTGGTGATCAAGATCGCAGAGCGCTACCGCGCGCCGGGCCTGGCGCGTGGCGATCTCATCCAGGAAGGCTGTATCGGGCTGATCAAGGCTCTGCAGCGCTTCAACCCCGATCACGACGCCAGGCTGTCCACCTATGCCATGCGCTGGATCAAATCGGCGATCCAGGAGCACGTATTGCGGTCCTGGTCGTTGGTGCGGATCAGCACGTCGACGGCGCAAAAGTCGCTGTTCTTCAACATTCGTCGGGTCGGCGCGGCACTCAGCGAGAGGGAGGACGCCCTGGGCGAAGGTGCGATAGGACGCATCGCCCGTGCCCTGGACCAGCCGGAACGCGACGTGCGCCGCATGGCCGAGCGCCTGCGCGTGCCCGATCGCTCCCTCGACAGCCTGGGCGAGACGGCGGATGGTGAAAGCGCCCTCGACCGGCTGCCCGACTTGTCCCCCGACCCGGAAGAAATGGCAATCGCCAGCGACGAAGGGCGCCATCGGCGCCGGCTATTGAGTGCCGCCCTCGCCCAGCTCAAGGAGCGTGAGCGCCTGATCATCACCCGGCGCCATTTGTCCGAGGCGGCAGTGACCCTGGAGGCGATGGGCCGCGAGCTCGGCATCTCCAAGGAGCGTGTGCGCCAGATCGAAAGCCGCGCGCTGGCCAAGCTCAAGATCTTGATGGGCGCCGAAGCCCAGTCCGGAGCCACCGCGTGACAACACTTTCACGGCAATTCGTCGACGCCCTGGCCTATGCGACGGAACTCCACGAAGGCCAGACCCGCAAGGGCACGGATATTCCCTATGTTTCCCATTTGATGGCGGTCTGCGGCATGGTGCTGGAACACGGCGGCGGCGAGACCGAGGCCATAGCAGCCCTGCTGCACGACGGGCCCGAGGATCGCGGCGGCGAGACCACCCTGGCCCGAGATCCGCAGCCGTTTCGGCGATGCGGTGGCAGACATTGTGGCTGCCTGTTCCGATACCTTCGAGACGCCAAAGCCGCCTTGGAAGGCGCGCAAGGAAGCCTATATCGCCGCCATCGCCCACAAGAGCGCCGGCGCGCGCCTGGTGACGACCGCCGACAAGCTGCACAACGCCCGCGCCATCCTCGCCGACTTGCGCGTGCATGGCCCGGCGCTGTGGGACCGCTTCAACGCGAACGCCGAAGACATACTCTGGTACTACCGCTCGGTTTGCGACGCGCTGGCGGCCCATGGCGGCAATGCGCTGGTCGACGAACTGACACGAACTGTGGATGGCATTGCCGCGGAGATGGATGCATGAGGACGATCGTAATACTTGCCACACTGCTGGTTGCGGCCATGGGCGCGCGGGCGGATGACAGCCTGCAGGCAATCCTGGAGGCGCGGCCGGCCGAGGACATGGCCCGCGATCAATATCGCCATCCCGCCGAGACCTTGGCCTTCTTCGGGCTCGAGCCCGGCATGGCCGTGGTCGAGACCCTGCCCGGGAGTCGTGCCTGGTACACCAAGATTCTTGCCCCCTATCTCGGGCCGGAGGGCACGCTGTATGGCGCCAATTACACGCATGCCCTGGCGCGCCGGATTTTCGGCGAGGAGCGCTGGGCCACGCTGGGCGAGCGCATCATGGCCTTTCCCGAGACCTTTCCGCCCCAGGTCGCGGGCTATACCGAGACCCCGCCTACGGTCGGCACCTATCTCATCACCGAGGCGCCGGAAGCGCTCTACGGCAGCTTCGACGTGGTGCTTTACATCCGCTCGCTGCACCATCTGAACCGCTACGACCCGACCCTGCTCGACCTGGCCGCGGCGGAGACCCGCGAGCTGCTCAAGCCGGGCGGCGTTGTCGGCATCGTGCAGCACCGGGCGCCGGAGAGCGCATCCGACGAATGGGCCAGCGGCAATAACGGCTACCTCAAGGCCAGCCGTGTCATCGAAGCGTTCGAAGGCGCCGGGCTGATCCTGGAGGAAAGCTCCGAGCTCAACGCCAACCCGTTGGACCAACCGACCGAGGCTGACCGTGTCTGGCGTTTGCCGCCGAGCAATCGCGGCCCCGAGGAAGACAGGGACTCAAATCTCGCCATCGGCGAATCCGACCGCATGACGTTGCGCTTTCGCAAACCCGGTTAGGCGCTCAGCGCGAAGCCTCTGTAGCCTTCGGCCACGATCTCCTCGCATTTCTGCACATAGGTGGGAAAGCCGCCGATATAGGGCATGAAGATGCGGGGCTTGCCGGGGATGTTGGCGCCGACATACCAGGAGCCGCAGGAGGCGCGCAGGTGGTGGTCGGCGACCTCGGC
>CAZKTK010000310.1:0-4530 GCA_964555535.1 uncultured Rhodospirillaceae bacterium | reverse complement strand
TCAAAGCCCCTTTGGGAATCCCTACCGAGTCCATCAGGTCGAAAAATGCTCTAGAGTCCTGGCGTGGCTATTGCTCAGTCGATTGTGATCGTGCCGGAGAAAGTATACTTGGCGGCAATGCCCGCGTCAGAGACATGGATGATCTCCAGGATCATGCCGCCGCTGCCGGACGCGTTGTAATACTTGCCGCTGCCACCGTTCGCGGTCCACTGGACCTGCTCCCCGGGATTCCTGACATAGCTGAGGATCACGTACTCGCCTTCGGTATCCGTCACGACCATGGCGCCATACGCGCCGGTTCGCGCCAGGTACTCGATGTCGTCGCGGTTCGCGCTGAAATAGACGACGTCGATGTCGACGAAGGCGTTCATCAAGGGGCTCGCGGCATTCTCCGCCACGTACGGCCCCAGGCCCTCGACCACGCCCTTGTTGTGCTCGTCGGTATTCTCTTCCTGGAGATCCTCGAATATCAGATACGCGGCACCGGCTAGATCGACATCCTCTGCCGCGGCCGGCATGCTGGCTAGGCAGATCGCTGCCACAGCGACCAAACAGCCCATTGTTGTTCTGGTCATCTTGTTCCTCCTGTTGCTGCAGTTCCTCCTGTCGATGATCGAAGTCGGAAATTGTCGGGTAGATGGATTCCGACGCAACAGGGTATCAGAAATTCATTGGCGAGAACATTGTTCCGCTTTCGCACTGAAGAGTCGCGCCCGGCCGGCCGGATCAATCGATGCCGGCGCAGATCAGGATCCCCTGGTATGAGTCCACCTTGTCTATGCAATGCCGGAGCATAATGACCTCAGTGCCGGACGCTGCATCGAGGCGCGCGACCCAATGGCCCTCGCCCGGGTCTTCGCCTTCCTCGTGCCAGCCATTCTCCGTGAAGTACGCCAGCAGCCTGTCACGCGCCTCCTTTTCAAGAAACCGGCAATACCGCGCCGCACGCCCGTCCAGGTTATCGCTGACGATGCCATGCTCGCGCAGCCCCCCAAGGATGAGTTCGCGAGCCTCGTTGGGCTTGTCACAGTAATCCGGATCGACCGCCCAGCCCGGGGAAGCGATTGCAAGGACAGCCAGGATAAATGCTGCGCGAAACATCAAGTCCTAGATCTCCGAAAGTGCGAGCAATGCGCTTTCCCCGCTCATGAGCCCTTGCATGACCCGCTCCAGTTCTTTCCCGACGGCATCTCCTCGCCATCGTCCCACCAATAACCGGAGAAGCTGCACGCCGCGTCGAAGTGGAATTCGAACTCGCCGGAACGCGATCCATTGGACCGTCCCCAGCGCCCGCGGACGACATAGACGCCGAGCGCCGTTTGCCAGAACACACGGTCCACCGCCAGGGTCTTGCTCGTGGAACTGTAATAGCCTTCCTGCCAATGAATATCGCCATAGGTGCTGGAGAAGATCCGGTCGAGCGCGGGCTCGGCCACATTCTCGCGATCCTGTGACAGCGCCGCGCAGGAGACGTTGCCGCGCTCTATGTCAGGCGAGCGGTAGGGGCCTTGCTGATGCAGCGCGCAGGCGTAGCGCCAGGCTTCGTCGCGATTCCGGAATGGCGGTGAGATCGTGCTCCAGCCGGCCTGCGAATATCCCTCGTCGGCGACCCCGAGGATGCAGTCCGCACCCGTGCAGTTGCCGAACACGAACAGGGTCAAACCGGCTCCGCCGGTGGTCGTGACACCGCCGCCACTACCGCCCCCGCCGCCGCCAGGTGTGCCGCCCGCCATGGGCTGGTCGCAGGTCGTGCACACGTTCGGGCTGGCTGTCAGCGCATTTCGTGCCGCGACCGCGTCACCCCAGGTGTTGTAACGGGAGACCGGCCAGGTTTGCGACTGGGCCAAATTCGAGACGATCGGCGACTGGCGGGAGACCGAATAACACACGCATAGCCAAGGTGGCTCGGAAAGGTCACGGAGGGTCTTGTGCACATAGACATACTCCCCCGCACCCTGGCCCAGGGCCGCACCGACCCAGAACAGGCAAACGACGAACGCCGAACACAGCGCTTTCATATCTCGACAACTCCTCGCAGAAACAATTGCACCGCCGAGGCAATACTAGAGCGCTTCAGAGCTAGGTGAAAACGGATTGATGTTCCACAGCGGCGTCACCGCGTCTTTTCCGTTGGCGCGATGGCATCCCCATTGGGCTGCGTGGCCACCAGGAAGTAATCCCCTCCGGTCAGCGACGAGTTCTCCCACGGTGTCTGCAGGCCGTTGGTTGCCGCCAAGACTGCATTGCGAACCTCCCTGAACATCTGCTCGACAGGAATGCCGGGCATGGCAATCATTGTTGCCAAGGCCTTGGCATAGGGACTATTGCCGCTTGCATCCCCATCGAGCGCGACATCTCCCGGCGCGGTGGCATAGGCGATCAAGGTTCCTGTCGGCGCGGACATCGCCGTCATCCCGCGGCACGTGGTTCGGATGTCGCTAAAGGGGTCATCGCGGGACGCATCGATTATGACGATGTTGAGGGAATTGCCCACGCTCTCGAGCGTGTCGAGCAAGTGTCTTGCGCTGATCGATTCGACATCCAGGTCGTGCTCGTTTCGAATCGTGGCATCTACGGGAATGAGAAGGTTCTCATTGCCCATTTGAAAGCCGTGGCCCGCGAAATAGAAGAGCCCAACGGCATTGCCCGGCGCCGAGGCGAGCCGATCGCCGAAATCCACCACGAGGCGTCGAAATTCCGATTGGCCGACATCCAGCGCCTCGAACACATCGAACCCCTGGGCCCGCAATGCCGCAGACATCAGCTTTGCGTCATTGACCGCATTCTCCACTGGGACGCCTGGATAGGCCGAGTTGCCGATCACGAGCGCCACGCGCGTTTCCAATCGCTCCAGTCCCGCCATCGCCTGCCCGGACAGTGCAAACACGACCATCGCCAAAATCGCTTCTCGAATGTAGCGCATCAGATGTCTCCAAACGTTCTGCAACCGAACAACCATGCCACATCAGCGGTGGCGCGCAAAATGTATGCGGAGTCCGCTGCCTAAGGCCCGGCCCACTCAGGCAATACCCCCGGCTCCACACTGAGGACCGCCAGCATCACCGAATACCCGATGGCGACGATGACGAGCACGCCGATGAGGTTGAGCCAGACGCCGGCGTGCATCATTTGGGGGATGGTCAGGCGGCCGGAGCCGAAGACGATGGCGTTGGGCGGTGTGGCAACCGGCATCATGAAGGCGCAGCTCGCGGCAAGGGCTGCCGGGACCACCAGCAGCAGCGGGTTCTCGCCGAGGCCGATGGCGACGGAGGCGACGATGGGCAGGAAGGTTGCCGTGGTCGCGGTGTTGCTGGTGAGCTCGGTGAGGAAGATGATCATCGCGGTGACCGCAATCACCAGGGCGAGGACGCCGAAGCCGCCGAGTTCGCCGGTGCCGGCGCCGATCCAGGCCGCCAGCCCGCTCGCCTTGATGGCCGATGCCAAGGTGAGTCCGCCACCGAACAGCAGCAGCACGCCCCAGGGCAGCTTCTGCGCCCAGGTCCAGTCCAGGGCGAAGTCGCGCGCCTTCCAGTCCACGGGAATGGCGAAGAGTAGCACAGCACCTGTCATGGCGATGACCGTGTCGGTGAGTCCGGGAACGATGTCGACGAAGAACGGGCGAAAGATCCAGGCGAGCGCAGTAAGAGTAAAGACCGCGGCGACGATTTTCTCGCCGCGGCTGAGCGGCCCGAGCGCCGCAAGCTCGTCGCGGATGACGCTCTCCGAGGCCGCATTGCCGGCGCCGCCGACGCGGCAGACACCGAACACCAGAACCGCCCAGGCCACGGGCAGCATGATGGCGACCAGCGGCAGGCCGATAAGCAGCCATTCCGCAAAACCGATGGTGTAGCCGTAGCTCTCCTGCAAAAAGCCCACCATGAAAGCGTTGGGCGGCGTGCCGATGAGCGTGCCCATGCCGCCGATGGAAGCGGCGTAGGCGATGCCGAGCAGCAGGGCGATGGGGAGATGGTCGTCGTCGTCACTGCCGAGCAATTGCACCACGGAAAGCGCGATGGGCAGCATCATCAGCGTCGTTGCGGTGTTGGAGACCCACATGCTCAGAAGCGCGGTGGCCAGCATGAAGCCGGCGACGAGGCGCCTCGGCCTGGTGCCGAACAGGGCCACCAGCGACAGCGCGATGCGCCGGTGCAGGTTCCATTTCTGCATCGCCAGCGCAATCAGGAAGCCACCCATGAAGAGGAACACCAGAGGATGGGCATAGGGCGCGGCGGCGGCCTTGGCATCGGCGATGCCGAGCAGCGGGAACAGCGCCAGCGGCAGGAGCGCCGTGGCGGGGATCGGCAGCGCCTCCGTCATCCACCAGAGCGCCATCAGCACGGCCACAGCGGCGGTGCGCCAGGCCACGGGCTCGAGGCCCTCGGGCGGGCCGATGAGGAGCATGGCAAGCGCTATCGCCGGTGCCAGAAACAAGCCCATCTCAGGCCTTTTCGAAACGCCCGTAGCGCGCCATCAGCGCCGGCAGCACCAGCAGGTTCAAGAGCGTCGACGACGCCATGCCGCCGATGATGA
>CAZKTK010000309.1:0-4532 GCA_964555535.1 uncultured Rhodospirillaceae bacterium | reverse complement strand
ATGCGTCGCGACGCTTGGCCGATGCCACACATCGCCCGGCGCCCCGCTCCTACCCGAAATGCCACCTTGGCCCATCAAACCGGCTCCAATTAGTCGAGACATGCTCTAATGCACCGCCATCTCGGGCAGTGGCATAGACCACATTTTTTCAAGATTGTAGAAGTCTCGGACTTCGGGACGGAAGACATGGACGATGACATCGCCTGCATCGATCAGCACCCAATCGCCCTGGGCGATGCCCTCGGTGCCGACGGGGCCGAAGCCACGCTTCTTCAAGCGCTCGGCCAGATGTTCGGCGATCGCCGCGACATGCCGGTGCGAGCGGCCGCTGGCGATGATCATGGTATCGGCGATGGTCGTCTTGCCGGCGAGGTCGATGACCGTTACGTCTTCGGCCTTGTCTTCCTCGAGCGAGCCGGTAGCAAGCAGTCGTACTGCTTCGGCACGCAAGGATTGGCTAGCTTCGCTTATGTTACGCTCCTCTTCTTCGTCTCAATCGCCGCGCCAGGCGCCGGCCTGCCGCACTGCCGTCGCCGAGAGCGGATCAAGGGCGCCTGTCACGAACGCCCATGCCGGCGGTGGCGACCCGGCCAGCTTGGCGACCTCCCTCGCGGGCTTGCGGGAACCCGCGAAACGCCTTGCCGCCGGCGACGTCAACGCCTTTCGAGAATAGGTCGGGCGGTCGAAAATCGCAACGGGAACCGTGCGCATCAGGTCCGGCCAGCGCTTCCAGGCATGCAGCTGTGCCAGGTTGTCCGCCCCCATGATCCACACGAAGCGGGCGTGGGGCAGGCGCCGGCCGAGGGCGCGCAGGGTGTCGAGCGAATAGCGCGTGCCGAGCCGGCTTTCGATGGCCGTCACGCGGATCGGGCCGAAACCCGCAATGCGCCTCGCTTTCGCCAGGCGCGCGTCGAGCGGCGCCATGCCGGCGCTCTCCTTGAGCGGGTTCTGCGGCGAGACCAGCCACCACACCGCATCGAGGCGCAACAGGCGAGCCGCCCGCAGGCTGATGCGGCGATGCGCGGCATGGGCCGGGTTGAACGAACCGCCCAGTAGGCCGATGCGTCCGGCCCCGCCGAGCCGAGCCAATTCGCCGGCAATGGCGGTGGACGTACTCAGGGCCGGGTCTGCCCGCTGCCGTGGACGACGTATTTGTAGCTGGTCAGCTGTTCCAGCCCGACCGGCCCGCGCGCGTGCAGCTTGCCCGTGGAGATGCCGATCTCCGCGCCCATGCCGAACTCGCCGCCGTCCGCGAACTGGGTCGAGGCATTGTGCAGCACGATGCCGCTGTCCACGCGATCGAGAAAGCGCTCGGCCGCCGCCTCGTCCTCGGTGACGATGCTGTCGGTGTGATGGGAGCCGTGGGCATCGATATGGTCGATCGCCGCGTCCACGCCGTCGACGGTCTTGATGGCGATGATGGCATCGAGATATTCCGCGTCCCAATCGTCGCTGTTGGCGACAATGACGCGGTCGTCGACCGCGCGTGTCTCGGCGTCGCCGCGGACCTCGCAGCCGGCATCGAGGAAGCTCTTGACCAGGCGCGACAATATCTCGGCCGCGGCCTTGTCCACCAGCACCGTCTCCGCGGCGCCGCAAATGCTGGTGCGCCGCAGCTTGGCATTGAGGCAGATGGATTCCGCCATATCGGCCTCCGCCGCGCCGTCCACATAGACGTGGCAGATGCCGTCGAGATGCTTGAGCACGGGCACGCGGCTTTCCTCGGCAACGCGCGCGACCAGGGACTTGCCGCCGCGCGGCACCACCACGTCGATATAGTCGGTCATGGTCAGCATCTCGCCGACCGCGGCACGGTCGCGGGTGGGCACGAGCTGGATGCAGGCCTCGGGCAGGCCGGCCTCTTTCAGGCCATGCACCAGGGCCGCGTGGATGGCGTGGGAGGAATGGAAGCTTTCCGAGCCGCCGCGCAGGATGGCCGCATTGCCCGACTTGAGGCAAAGACAGCCCGCATCCGCGGTCACGTTGGGGCGTGATTCGTAGATGATGCCGATCACCCCTAGCGGCACGCGCACGCGGCCTATCCTGAGGCCGTTGGGGCGCTCCCATTCGTCGATCTTGAGGCCCACGGGATCGGGCAGCTCGGCAACGGCCTCGAGGCCCGCGGCAATGCCTTCGACACGGTCCGCATCCAGCGCCAGACGGTCGAGTAGGGCTTCGCTCATGCCGCGCCCGCGGGCAACGTCGAGGTCCTTGGCATTGGCCTCGATGAGCCCGTCCACGTCGGCGCGGATGGCCACTGCCGCCGCCCGCAGCGCCGCGTTCTTGGTCTCGGTCGTGGTGCGCGCGAGCACCGCCGCGGCATCTCTCGCCGCCTCGCCCAGGGCCTGCATCATGGCAGGGATGTTGTCGCTGCCGTCGCTCATGTCTCTTCTCCTGAGGTGTCCGGGACAAGCACCAGATCGTCCCGGTGGATCATCTCCTCGCGGCCACGATAGCCAAGGATATCCTCGATTTCACGGCTTTTGTGGCCGACGATGCGCGCCGCATCCTCGCTGCCATAGGCACAGAGACCGCGGCCGAGTTCGCGCCCCTGGCGGTCGTGTACGAGCACCAGATCGCCCCGCTCGAAGCGCCCCTCCGCGCTCGCCACCCCCGCCGGCAACAGGCTGCGGCCGCCCGCCAGCGCCCGCGCCGCGCCATCGTCGACCACCAGGGTGCCCTGAGGGCGCAAGGTGCCGGCAATCCAGTGCTTGCGGGCGCTGCGCGGCTCGCCCGCCGCAAGGAACCAGGTGCAGGGCGCCCCCTGTTCAAGGTCGCGCAGGCAATGGCTGGCGGCGCCCTTGGCGATCACCATGTGGCAGCCGGCGCCGGTGGTGATGCGCGCCGCGGTAAGCTTGGTTATCATGCCGCCGGAGCCTTCATAGTTGCGGCTGCCGCCGGCCATCGCCTCGATCTCCGGGGTGATGGCGACGATCTCGTCGAGCCGTTCGGCGGCCGGGTCGCGCGCGGGGTCGGCGGTGTACAGGCCGTCTATGTCGGACAGCAGCACCAGCGCATCGGCGCTTGCCATCTGTGCCACCCGCGCCGCCAGGCGGTCATTGTCGCCGAAGCGGATTTCCGCCGTCGCCACGGTGTCGTTCTCGTTGATCAGGGGCAGGGCGTCCATGCCAAGCAGCTGATCGATGGTGCCGCGCGCATTGAGATAGCGGCGGCGATGCTCGGAATCTTCCAGCGTCAGCAAGAGCTGGGCGACGGTGATGCCGTGGCGCGCGAGGGCGGACTGATAGGCGTGGGCCAGGCGGATCTGGCCGACGGCGGCGCAGGCCTGCTTCTCTTCCAGCTTGAGGGCCTGGCGTGTCACGCCGAGGGCGCGGCGGCCGACGGCAACGGCGCCGGAGGACACCACCACGACCTCGCGGCCGCGCTGCCGCCAGTCGGCGATATCCTCGGCCAGCGCCGCCAGCCAGTCCTCGCGCAGCGAGCCGTCGCCGGCCTCGGTCAAGAGCGACGAGCCGATCTTGACCACCACCCGACGGGCCTCGGCCAGGCGACTTCCGCTCACGGCGTCCATGGCTCGGGCTCCACCTCGGCGCGGCTCTCGGCCACCGCATCGGCGACTGTGTGAAGGGCTTCCTTGACGCCGGCGCCCGTGGCGGACGACAGCGCCAGCACGCGCTCCGCGCCCGCGGCCAGCAGCTCAGCACGGATCGCCGCGACGATCTCCTCGTCGCCCAGATCGCATTTGCTCAAGGCGACGATCTCCTGCTTCTCGCCGAGGCCATGGCCGTAGGCGTCGAGCTCGGCCCGCACGGTGCGCCAGTCTGCCACCGGATCGCGCGCGCCGATATCGACCAGATGCAGGAGCGCACCGCAGCGCTCCACATGGCCGAGAAAGCGGTCGCCGAGGCCCGTGCCCTCATGCGCGCCTTCGATGAGGCCGGGAATGTCGGCGATGACGATCTCGCCGTCGCCGGCTTGCGCCACGCCGAGCTGGGGCGTGAGCGTGGTAAATGGATAGTCGGCTATCTTCGGCTTGGCATGGCTGACCACCGAGAGGAATGTCGACTTGCCGGCATTGGGCAGGCCCACCAGCCCCGCATCGGCGATCAGCTTGAGGCGCAGCCAAAGCCAGCGCTCCTCGCCGGGAAAGCCCTCCTCGGCCTGGCGCGGTGCCTGGTTGGTCGATGTCTTGAAGGAGGCGTTGCCGCGCCCGCCATCGCCGCCGGTGGCGAGGGTCGCGGTCATGCCTTCGCGGGTCATGTCGGCGACCACGGTCTCCTTGTCGTCTTCCAGGATCACCGTACCGACAGGTACGCGGACGTGCAGGGCCTTGGCGGAGGCGCCAGTGCGGTCGCGGCCCTCGCCGGGGGAGCCGCGCCGCGCCTTGAAATGCTGGCGATAGCGGAAGTCGATCAGCGTGTTGAGCGCCTCCACCGCCTCCACCACCACATCGCCGCCGCGCCCGCCATTGCCGCCGGCGGGGCCACCGAACTCGATATATTTCTCGCGGCGAAAAGCGACGCAGCCATTGCCGCCGTCGCCGCTCTTCACGAAGATCTTGGCTTCGTCGA
>CAZKTK010000308.1:0-4549 GCA_964555535.1 uncultured Rhodospirillaceae bacterium | reverse complement strand
CTGCGATCCCGACATGGCGGCGAAGCGCATGGGCCATCTGCTCGCGGTAAACGGCGTTGCCTGACGCACCGCGCCTGACGCTGCTCGCGGTCGACGCTTTCGAGCGCGACGTCGTCCTGCGCCTGCCCTTCCGCTTCGGCATGATCACCCTGACCGAAGCGCCGCAGGCTTGCCTTCGCGTGCGTATCCGCCTGGAAGACGGCCGCGAGGCCCATGGCATGGCCGCGGAATTGCTAGCGCCGAAGTGGTTCGACAAGAACCCCGACCTGACGAACGAGGATAATTTCCAGCAGCTGCGCGACGCCGTCGCGTCGGCCGGCGAACTGTATCGGGCAACCGGACCGGCGACGGCATTCGCGCACTATGTCGGCTGCTATCGCGAACAGATGGCGCAAGGTCTGCGGCCACTGGTGGAGGGCTACGGCCTGGCCTTGCACGATAAGGCGATCCTTGATGCGCTCTGCCGCCTGCACGACGTGTCCGTTTTCGATGCCATGGCAGGGAACCTCGCGGGCATCGCGCAGACCGAGCTGGCGCCGGACCTTGCCGGCTTCGACATCGACGCCTTCGTGCGCAGCCTGCGCCCGGCAAAAAGCATAAAGGCGCGCCACACGGTCGGCCTTATCGACCCCCTCGAAGGCGAAGGCACGCTCGGCGACGGTCTGCCGGAGACGTTGACCGAAGTCATCGAGACCTATGGCCAGCGTATCTTCAAGCTCAAGGCCGGCGGCGATGTGGACGCCGACATCGCGCGCCTGAGCGATATCGCCGCGGTGCTCGACCGCATCGATGCGCCCTATCGCGCCACGCTCGACGGTAACGAGCAGTATACGGATATCGAAGGCGTGCAGGCCCTGATGGATGCCATGCGAAAGACGCCGGCGCTGGTGCGACTCTATGACTCGCTCCTGTTCGTCGAACAGCCGATGGACCGCGACGCGGCGCTGTCTACCGATGTCTCGGGCCTCGATATCGGCAAGCCGCTGGAAATCGACGAAGCCGATGGCACGCTCGATTCCTTTCCCCGCGCCAAGACGCTCGGCTATCGCGGCGTTTCGTCGAAATCCTGCAAAGGGCTGTACAAGTCGATTCTCAACGCCGCGCGCCGCACGCACTGGAACGCGGAGGCGGGCGAGGACCGCTATTTCCTCTCCGGCGAAGATCTCAGCACCCAGGCCGGGCTCGCCGTGCAACAGGACCTGGCCTTGGTGAGCCTGATCGGCTGCACGCATTTGGAACGCAATGGGCATCACTATGTGAACGGCATGAGCGGCGTGCCCGAGGCCGAACAGGACGCCTTCCTCACCGCCCATCCGGACTTGTATCATCGGGCCGACGGCACGGTGCGGCTGAGCATTCGCGACGGGCGCATTGCGCTCGGCTCATTGGCTTGTACCGGATTTGCGGCGGTCGCCGAGCCGGACTGGTCGTCGATGCGACGCATGGGAGAATAGACAGTGGCACTACTCGGCAAAGGCATGATGGTCTTCTGGCACGACTTCGAAGGCGACGAGACCGACTTCCTGCATTGGCATTCTTACGAGCACATGCCGGAACGCGTCGGCATTGCCGGCTTCCGCCGCGGCAAGCGCTTCGCCGCCGTCGACAGCGCGCCGAGATATCTCACCTATTACGAGACGGATTCGGTGGCCACGCTGACCTCGGAGGGCTATCTCGCGCGCCTCAACGATCCGACCCCCTGGACCAAGCGCAATCTTGCCGGTTTCCGCAACAGCAACCGCACCCTTTGCGCCGTCGCCGCCAGCGTCGGCCATGGCCAGGGCGCTGCCATGCTATCCATTCGACTGTCGCCGGCAGATGCTCAGGGCTCAGCGCTGGAAAGCTGGCTGACAGGCGAGGTCTTCCCGAAACTCGTCTCCGGCCCCGGCATCATGGGCGCGCATCTGCTGCGGGGCGACGAGGCCGCAAGCCGCACCGAGACCGACGAGAAAGCCTTGCGCGACAAGGAGGACGAGGTTGCCGACTGGGCCATCATGGTCGAGGGCCTGACACCCGGCGATGTGCGGACGCTGCGCGAGGGTGTGCTCTCGGACGCCGCCCTCAATGAGCACGGCGGCCAAGACATGATTGCCGCCATATATTCGTTGGAATGCAGCGTCACCGAGTCGGACCTGACCTAGAATCCCATCATACCGGCGGCAAAGGGGCACACCGCCTTGGCCTTTTCGGATAGGGCTGCGGCGGTCCGTTGCTCCCCTGTCGGCAACGGCTCACCATCCTCGCCGACGCGCTCAGGGCCATCCTTGATCAGGGCGAAATACACCGTGAACTCGCTCACGAAGTCGTTGCAGGGATGCGGACTCTCCGGATCTTCGGCCAGCGCAGCCGCGGTCGCATCGAGCAAGCGATCGAAGTACGGCACGGCCACCTCGTAAGCGCATACCTCCAGCGCTTCCGCGGCCACGGCCATGGCTGCGTCATCGTCCGCGTGCTGATCGAAAACGCTGGCGCTTTGCATCGAGGCCATGGCGCAGTCCTGTTTCGGCGACTCGCCAGCCGCAACGGCCTCCCTGGCGTCTTCGGCGGCACTCTCGATCATCCGGACCTTGTATCCCGGCGCCGGATCGGCCAGGGCAAGCGCAGGCATGACGACAGCCAGCAACACCAAAGCGATCCGACGTATGTTTTCCTCCCGGTGCGCTACTCCGAAACGCTGTAAAGTGCCGTCATTCCCGCCGAGATGTGGTCGTTGACGTGGCAATGATACATCCAAACGCCAGGCGCGTCCGCCACCATGTCCGCGACCAGGGTCGTCGCCGGCAGGAGATTGACCGTGTCGACCCGGTTGCCGGAATGGAGCAGAGTACCGCCGTGCCAATGGGGGGTGTGCAGATCGACCTCGGTGCCAAGTGCCATGGCATACCAGCGCACACGCTCGCCTTTTCGCATCTCCAGGCCAGGCAGGTTGCCATAGACATAGCCATTGATGCCGTGCATCAGGTTGCTTTCCACGAAATCGTCGTCCTCGACGTCGACGGCACCCGCATCGGCGTAGGTTGCGATGTTCTCGTCGAGATACCAGCTGGCATTCTCGTCCGTCACCGCGAACAGCGAAAGAAACTCGCGATCGGCATCCGCCGGGCGCCCGTCCGGCCGCGCCATACCCTTGGCGGTAACGATAATGGCACCGACCAGGCCGGCATTGGTGTCGGCGGGCGCGCTCACATGGGAATGGTAGAGCCAGACCACGGATGATGGATCGGCCGGGCCCGGGCCGGAGCGTTCGGGCACTTCCCAGGTGTAGGTGTAGGTCGTTCCGGGCTGCACAGCATCGTCAGCCTTGTCGGCGCCGTCCGTGCCGTCGGCATAGCCAGCACCCTCGCCGGCCTTGTCGTAGAAAACGCCGTGCGGATGCATGGTGTAGGCGCGGCTTGCCTTGTTGTGGAAGATTACCCGGATGGTGTCCCCCACCTCGGCATGGATGACCGGGCCAAGCATCCCGAGATGCTGCCACTCCGCACCACGCTCGAGCGGCGTCGTGAAGCTCTCATCGGTATAGGCGCGGAACACCGCCTTCTTGTAGACGCGGCCGATGCGCTCGGACGAGCGTTCCACGAAGACGCCCTGGTCCTCGTTGAATGGCATGCCCATCATGAGATCACGCCCTTCCGGCGCATAGTCCCAGGCAACTTCCTCGGCAGCGATGTAATGGACGCGATCCGCGGCGCAGACCGGCGCCGCCAGGACAAGTGTCAGGGCAAGCGAGGCGGCGGTGGTCGTGATTCTTGGCATTCTCATCTCCAGGCGTTTGATAGGCGGGTATCATGTGAATGCGTCGCAACTGCAATAACGAATTGGCTGTGGATCAGCGTCGCCGCAGCTGGTTGTAGAGCCCGCTGGCGGCAAGGGTGAGAAGCAGCACCGCCACTGCATCGACGATCAGCGGCCCGAACCGGCCGAAGAAGCGACCGCTGTGCACATCCAGCAGCACCCGCTCCCATGTCAGGCCGTCACCGATTACCGCCACCCGCATGGCCCCGGCGAATGTCGCGTTAGGCTCCTTCGGCTGCGACCAGCCTGGGCCATCGGCAAGCTCGACCCAGACAGTGAGTTCGTCGGCATCGCTCACAAAATGGCGACCGGCGCTGCGCACCGCGATATCGGTCGTGGCAACAGGCGCCAGCGCCTCTATTGGCCCGGGCAGACCGGTTGTCGCGATCTTTTCGATCAGCAGACCGTCCGGCGTCAGGAGGTACAACTCCTCCCGCGATGCCGCAATTACCATATCGGCGACTACCACGGCGCCGACCAAGTCGGCCACATTTTCCGCCACCACGACGCCATCGAGAAAGAGCCGCCCATCGAGCCAGCCCACTTCGCTGTCGGCAGCGGCGAAAGCCACCGGTTCGGTTGCCGGCTCGATGCCGTACCAGGCTAACAGCCAGGCCGCACTTACGTGGCGGCGGTCGAGGCCTATGGCACTCGTGTGATTGATGGCGACGCCTGTGACCACCAGCAAGACAATCACCGGGATCACCGTCAGCCCGATCCGGCGATGCCAGACATAGAGGTTGACCATCACTCGGCC
>CAZKTK010000307.1:0-4597 GCA_964555535.1 uncultured Rhodospirillaceae bacterium | reverse complement strand
GACCCTCCCTTAGCAAACAGGCTCTCCTGTCCCAAGTATTCTGACGACGGACAATCTATATAATCCTCAATAACAACAGTATTGATTTTTGATACACTCATAGTTTGAAAATACGGAAGGATATCTTTATTCAATTTTCGTATATCTTCAACATTGATATTTTTATTTCTTTGAGACTGATTAATGAGTGACTCTTGTCTACGCAACATATGCTTGGCACATGCAGAAAATGTATCTGTATGAACGTTTACATCTAACCGCTGTGCGATACGTATTTCATCGTAAAATCGCTTTGCGAACTCAATCGCATCGGGTTTGTCGGCACATTTGGTAGAGCGACGAACGTACTTTCGGTCCACGAATAAGCGGACTTGGTAAAATTTTGATGCTGCGATTCGATAAATTTGAAGCGTCTCGGGGTACCGCGGTACCGTCTCGATGTCATAGGGGGTGGTGCGACTGTTCATGTATGCATTGTATGAAAGTTTTCGCCTACATACAATGACGACCCTCTAATTTAATAACTCGTTGTTTTATATCATAAATCTGGTAGCGGAGGAGGGACTTGAACCCCCGACACAGGGATTATGATTCCCCTGCTCTACCGACTGAGCTACTCCGCCGTACCAGGATGCAGGGCTATACGGTCGGCGGGCTGTGCTGTCAAGGCGGGGCGCTCGATCCAACCGCCGCCGAGCACGCGAGTGCCGTCATAGAGCACTGCCGCCTGGCCGGGAGCGACGGCGCCGGCAGGGGCATCGAGGGTGATCTCACAGCGATTCCCGGCCAGAGCGCGGGCGTGTGCCGCGGCACCCGGATGGGCCGAGCGCAGCTTGACCGTGAGAGGCCGGTCGGGTGTCGGCGCCGCCAGCCAGTTGGTGTCGAAGAGCGTCAGCGCGGTCTGGTCTAGCGCCGCCTTCGGGCCCACCACCACGGCCTGGCGCGCAGGCTCCGTGCGCAACACGTAAAGCGGTTCCGGCCAGGCAATGCCCAGGCCCCTGCGCTGGCCGACCGTGAAGCCGATGACGCCGTCGTGGCGGCCGATCTCCGTGCCGTCCACAAGCTCGATCGGGCCGGGATCGAGGGCGCCCGGGCGCAGCTTCTCGACCAGGCCGGCATAGTTGCCATCGGGCACGAAGCAGATGTCCTGGCTGTCGGGCTTCTCCGCCACAGGCAAGGCGAAGCGTACTGCCTCGCTGCGCACCTGCGCCTTCGGCAGGCCGCCGAGGGGGAAGCGGAGAAAGGCGAGCTGTTCCGTCGTGGTGGCGAAGAGGAAATAGCTCTGGTCCCGATCGGTCTCGGCGGCGCGGTGCAGCTCGGGGCCGTTTGCGCTCACGACACGGCGCACATAGTGGCCGGTGGCAAGCGCCGCCGCGCCGAGCGCGCGGGCACGGCCGAGCAGGTCCTGGAACTTGACCGTCTGATTGCAGCGCACGCAGGGGATCGGCGTGTAGCCGGCCAAGTAGGAGTCGGCAAAGTCGTCGATCACCGCCTCGCGGAAGCGGCTTCCATAGTCGAGCACATAATGGGGAAAGCCGAGATGAGCGGCAACCCGGCGCGCATCTGCGATGTCGCGCCCGGCGCAGCAGCTGTTGGCGCGGCCTACCGCCTCGCCATGGTCGTAGAGCTGCAAGGTGATTCCGACCACGTCGTAGCCGGCCTCGGCCAGGAGCGCCGCGGTGACCGAGCTGTCGACTCCGCCCGACATGGCAACGACCACGCGTGCGCCGGCGGCCACGCCTTCCAGCGCGATCATGGCGCGCCTGCCCGCCAGCCCATCTCCCAAAAGCCGATCTCGAGACGGGTGGCCTGGTCGAAAGTCTTCGCCAACGCATCGAAGCGGGCCTCGCCGCCGCGCGCGCCACCGAGCCGGTCGAGCTGATCGCAGGCGGCAGTCGCCACCTCCTGGTACTCCGTGCCCGCATACATCTCGATCCAGGGCAGATAGGGGTTGCCCTCTCGCCGGGTTGCCGCGTCCGCGTCCAACCTTGCCCCAATCTCGCCATAGCCGACCACGCAGGGCGCGAGCGCCACCAGCAGATCCAGCAAGTCGCCGCGCTGGCCGCAATCGAGTACGAAGCGCGTATAGGCGGTGGTTTCCATCGCTTCCGGCGCCGCGGCCATGGCCGCCTCGTCGAGCCCCCAGCCGGCGCAATATTCCACGTGCATGCGCATCTCCGTATCCACCAGCGCCGACATGGTGGCGGCTGCCGCGCGCATGTCCTCGAGGGTGTCGGATTTGAAAGCCGCCAGTGCGTAAGCGCGCGCGAACTGGATGAGGAACAGATAGTCCTGCACCAGATAATGCCGGAAGGCGGCCTCCGGCAGGCTGCCATCGGCGAGCCCGGCGACGAAAGGATGGTGGCAGTAGTCGCGCCAGGGTTTCGCCGCCGCCTCGCGCAAGCGGTCGAACAGGGGCATATCTAGTCGCGTTCCTCGATCCAGGCCATCTGGATGGCCTCGAGGACCTTTTCGTTGGTGCGCTTGGGGTCGTCGTCGAAGCCCGGCAGCTCTGTGACCCAGCGATGCAGATCCGTGAATCGCAAGTTCACATTATCCGCGTCCGGGTGGCGTTCCTCGAGCTCGATGGCGATATCGTAGATGTCGGTCCACTTCATGGACACCTCCTCAGCTCAGCCGAGCAGCACGTTGCGGGTCGCCGGCGGCAAGGTGACCGTAAGGCCGTCAAGTTCGTCGGTCATGACGATCTGGCAACCCAGTCGGGACGTATGGGTAAGCGCGAAAGCAAGGTCCAACATGTCGTCCTCGTCCTCCGTCGGCTCTGGCAAGCGCTCGTAGAACGCCTCATCGACGATGACATGGCAGGTCGAGCAGGCCAGCGAACCCTCGCAGGCGCCTTCCAGGTCGATATCGTTGGCGTGGGCGATCTCGAGCAGAGACTGGCCCACACGGGCATCGAATTCGTGGCGGGTGCCCTGGGGCTCGACAAAAATCACCTTGGGCATGTTAGCCGTCTCCGAGAGAATCCACAGTCTGGCCTGCGAGCGCCGCTGCGAAGGCCGAATCCATACGGCGCTGGGCAAAAGGCTGGGCCGCAGCATCGAGAGCCGCGACAGCGGCATCGATGGCATCCCGGTCCTCGCCCGCCACCGCACCGTTAAGCGCCTCCAGCGCCGATGCAATGGACTCACTTTCGCCGTCCACGAGCAGGCCACCGTCCGCCGCCAGCGCCGCCTCTGTCGCAATCCGAACCCGCTCCGCCTCCACCTGCGCTTCCGCCAGGAGGCGACGCGTCACGTCGTCTCGTGCATGCTCCATGCTGGCACGCAACATCGTCTCGATCTCGCCCTCGCCGAGGCCGTAGGACGGCTTGACCTCCACCTGCGTCTCGGTGCCCGAGGTCTCCTCACGGGCCGAAACCGTGAGCAGGCCATCCGCATCGACCGCGAAGCTCACGCGCACACGGCCGGCACCCGCGACCTGCGGCGGAATGCCCGACAGCTCGAAACGGGCCAGCGAGCGGTTCTGGTCGACCATCTCGCGTTCACCCTGGACGACGTGAATGATCATGCCGGTCTGGCCGTCCTGATAGGTCGTGAAGTCCTGCGCCTTGGCGACCGGAATGGGCGTGTTGCGGTGGATGATCTTCTCGACCAGACCGCCCATGGTCTCGATGCCGAGCGACAATGGCACCACGTCGAGCAACAGCGTGTCCGAACCCGCGGTGAGGGCTTCGGCCTGCAGTGCCGCGCCGAGAGCAACCACCACGTCCGGGTCGATATCGGCAAGGGGCTCGCGGCCGAACAGATCCGCCACGCGTCGGCGCACCAGGGGCACGCGGGTAGCGCCACCGACCAGCACCACACCGGCGATATCGCCGGCGGCCAGGTTCGCATCGGCCAACACGCGACCGCATATGGATAGGGTGCGATTCACGGTCTCGGCAATCAGACCCTCGAACGTCGTGCGGTCGAGGGTGAGCGAAACCGCATCGCCCCCGAGCACAGCCTCGAAAGTGCCGGACTCGGCATCGCTCAAGGTCTCCTTAGCCTCGCGCGCCGCCGCCAGCATGTGCTTTGCGCTGCCGCTGTCGAGTGTTTCAATACCCAGGCTGGCCAGCCAGTGCTCGGCCAGGGCATGGTCGAAATCGTCGCCACCAAGGGCGGCGTCGCCACCCGTTGCCAGCACCTGGAAGACACCCTTCTCGAGCCGCAGGATGGAGATATCAAAAGTGCCACCACCGAGATCGAAGACCGCGTAGAGGCCCTCGGCGCCCTTATCGAGGCCATAGGCCAGGGCCGCCGCGGTGGGCTCGTTGACCAGGCGCAGGGCGTCGAGCCCCGCAAGTTTCGCCGCGTCCTTGGTGGCGGCCCGCGCGGCATCGTCGAAATAGGCGGGCACGGTGATCACGGCGCGCTCGACCGCATGTCCGAGGCCGGCCTCGGCGCGGTCTCGCATGGCCCGCAGGATCTCAGCCGATATCTCCACGGGGCTCAGTCCGTGGCCCTTGACGCCGAGCCGGACCATGCCGCCATCGCCGCTGGAATCGATAGAAAAGGGCAAGGTTCCGGCCAGGGACTTCACGTCCTCAGGCCCGCGGCCCATGAGGCGCTTGACCGAGGAGACCACCGCGTCC
>CAZKTK010000306.1:1610-4631 GCA_964555535.1 uncultured Rhodospirillaceae bacterium | reverse complement strand
CCATCCGCGCCTGGCATCACGGGCGCATTCCCGCCACCCGCAGCACGCGCTCGCGAGAGCTGCTGACGGAACTCGTGCCGAGTATGCTCAGCGCCTTCGCGCGCACGCCCGATCCCGATCAGGCCTTTGCCCGCTTCGACGGCTTTCTTGCCAGCCTGCCCTCGGGCGTTCAGCTTTTTTCGCTTTTTCAGGCGGCCCCAAAGCTGCTCGACCTTGTCGCCGAGATCACCGGCGCCGCACCGCGCATTGCGGACTATCTGGCGCGCCATGCCGACGTGTTCGACGCCGTGCTGGCACACGGCTTTTACGACGACTTGCCCGACAAGGCGGCGTTGCGCGAGACCCTGGAGCACGAGCTGGTCCTGGCCAACGACTTTCAGGACCGTCTCGATATCGCACGCAAGTGGGCCGGCGACACCAAGTTCCAGGTCAGCGTGCAGCAATTGCTTGCGCTGCGGGATACGACCGCCTCCGCACCATCGCTAACCGCGATTGCCGATGTGCTGATCGAAGCCATGCTGGCGGCGGTGGAGGAGGAATTTGCCGTTCGCCACGGTCGCATGCCGGGTGGCGCTTTAGCCGTGGTGGGCTACGGCAAGCTCGGCAGCGGCATGCTGGCCCGCGGCTCGGACCTGGATATGGTCTTCGTCTATCGTTCGCCGGGAGCGGGCGCGGAATCCGACGGCGAGCGGCCACTGCCCGCCCCGGTCTATTATGCCCGTCTGTGCCAGCGTCTGATCACTGCGCTCAGCGCACAGACCGGCGGCGGCCTGCTCTACGAAGTGGATACGCGCCTGCGCCCGATGGGCGAGGACGGGCCGCTCGCCTCGGAAGTCGAGGGCTTCGTCCGCTACTATCGCGAAGACGCCTGGACCTGGGAGCAAATGGCGCTGACCCGCGCCCGCGTCGTGCTGGCACCGGACGACCTTCGCAGCGACATCGAGGCGGCAATCGCGGCGGTGCTTGGCCGTCAGCGCGACCCCGCTGCCTTGGCGGCGGAGGTGCGCGACATGCGCGAGCGCATAGCCCGCGAGCACGGCGGCGACGATATCTTCGCCGTCAAGCATGTCCGTGGCGGGCTCATGGATGTGGAATTCATCATCCAATACCTGATCTTGCGCGATGCCAACCGCCACCCTGAGGTGACGCAGACCAATGCCCTCGATGCCCTCGCCGCTTTGGAAGGCACCGGCAGCATTGAGACAGCGGTCGCGGGCGATCTCGCGGCGGCGGCCCGCCTGTTCTACGATGTGCAGGCGATGACACGGCTCGCCCTGAGCGGCAGCTTCGATCGCGACAGCGCACCGGAAGGCATGCGCCGGGCGCTCTGCCGCGCTGCGGACGCGGTTGACTTCACGGAACTCGAAGGGAAACTCGGCCAAACGCAAGCGGCCGTGCGTCGTCATTTTGCCGATATCATCGAAGCGGCGGCCGCCGAGCACAATGACCAGGAGAAGATGCGATGAGCGACAAGGTTTCCGTTGGCGACAAGGCGCCGAAATTTTCCCTGCCGGCCTCCGGCGACGAGACGGTCAAGCTGGCCGACTTCAAGGGCAAGACCCTCGTGCTGTATTTCTACCCCAAGGACGACACCGCCGGCTGCACCAAGGAGGCCATCGCCTTTACCGATCATATCGGCGAATTCGAAACGGCCGGTGCGACGGTCATAGGCGCCTCCAAGGATCCGGTGCGCAACCACGACAAGTTCATCGCCAAGCACGACCTCTCGGTCCAGCTCGTATCCGACGCCGAGGGCACACTTTGCGAGGATTACGGCGTCTGGGTGCAGAAGAGCATGTATGGCCGCAAATATATGGGCATCGAGCGCTCCACCTTCGTCATCGACGGCAAGGGCGTGGTGCGCGCGGCCTGGCGCAAGGTCAAGGTGCCCGGGCATGTCGAGGAAGTCCTGGCGGCGGTCCAGGACTTGTGAGCCTCACCGCTGCCGCCTGCGCCATCCTGCGCGCCGCCGAGCCGGCCGAGAAATGCGCGCTGGCGGCTGGCATGGCGGCGGCCTGGGCGAACGGTGAGCTTTCGCAGACGGGCAATGCCGTGCCGCCGGCACGACCGGCACGACCGGCACGCCCCGCGCTGGTCGCCCCGCGCGACGTAAGAAAGCGCCGCCGGCACGGTCGCGGGCGCTTCGCCCTGCTGCATGCCATCGCCCATATCGAACTCAACGCCATCGATCTCGCAGCCGACATGCTCGCCCGCTTCGCCGCAGGCGCGCCGGCGGCCTTTTGCGGGGATTGGGTTCAGGTTGCGGCGGAGGAGGCGAAGCATTTCGGCCTGCTCGCGGAGCGTCTCGCGGCCCTTGGCGGCACTTATGGAGACTTACCGGCACATGACGGGCTATGGCAGGCGGCCGAGGCCACGGCGGACGACGTGCTGGCACGGCTTGCCGTAGTGCCGATGGTGCTCGAAGCCCGCGGCCTGGACGTCACCCCGAACATGATCGCCGACCTGGAACGCAGCGGCGATGAAGACAGCGCCGCCGTGCTGCGGCTGATCTATGAGGAGGAGATCGGCCACGTCGCCGCCGGCAATCGCTGGTTCCGGCATTTCTGCGCGGCACGCGGCCTCGATGCGGACAGCCATTGGCGGAGCTTGGTGACGCAGCGTTTCAAGGGCGAGCTGAAACCCCCTTTCAACACCGAGGCACGGGCGCAGGCGGGCATGCAGCCGGCGCTCTATTCGCCCTGATTCGAACTCTCGATGAAGCCGATTAGCGCCGCGCGCTCAGCGGCATCGGCAATCCCTTTCAGGCGCTTGGTGGTACCCGGCACCACGCCTTGCGGATCTGCGAGATAGGCATCAAGGGTCTCCGCATCCCAGACCAGGCCCGAGTCCCGATGGGCCGGCGAGTAGCGAAAGCCCTCGACGGCACCGGCCGCGCGGCCGTATACGCCGAACAGGGTGGGCCCGGTCTTGCTGCGTGCCTCGGCCTCTATCGCGTGGCAGATCTTGCAACGCTGCGCAAAGATACGTTCGCCGTCAGCCAGCGCCGTGCCTGCGCTGGCA
>CAZKTK010000306.1:0-1600 GCA_964555535.1 uncultured Rhodospirillaceae bacterium | reverse complement strand
CGCAAAGACGAGGATTGCCAGCCATCTCATACCTTGTACGCGTATGCCTTACCGGCTTCGCGCTCGATATCCGGCGGGAAGTTCTTGCGCTTGGCGGCGAAATAAGGCTCCCGGTGATCCCCTTCGCTGGCCCGGCCATAGGTCACCAGCAGCACGCGGCGGCGCTCGTCCGTGTCATTGGGCGCCGAGCGGTGCGGCGCGTAGGAATCGAAAAACAGCGCGTCGCCCGGCTGCGTCGGAAAACGCTCGAACGCCAGCCCGTCGAGCTGGCTGCCTTGCAGCGGCTCCCATAAATTGCCGATCAGGCCGCGCCGGTTATGCCCGGCCGCGAGCTCCAGACAGCCATTCTCGACCGTCGCCGGATCGATAGAGACCAACGCCGTCAGATGCAGCCCGCCATGATCCTCCCAGCCCGCCTGGGCATCCTGGTGGGGCTCGAAACCATGACCGCCCGGCATCTTGAAATTGATCTTCTCCTTGAACAGAACCGCTGGCTCCCCGAATAGGGTGGAGGCCCGGCCAAGCAGCTCGGGGCCGTTCATGACGGCTTGCAAACCAGCGTGAAAGCCATCGAAATACTCGATCCGTGCCAACACCTTCTGCGACGCATCGCGCAGGGAATCTTCGTAATAGAACCAGGCGCCGCCCCGCTTCTCGCCCTGGCCCTCAAGCTCATCGACCCAGGCGGTCAATTGCGCCAGCCGCGCACAGCTGAACAGGCCCGGAACGGCCACAAAACCGTCTTCGCGGAAGCGCGCGCACGCCGCGGCGTCGAAATCAGGAATATCCGTACTCACGTCTCACCTCGTTCTCGGCTTCACGCGCTTGTCAGCAAACGCCTGTTGCACGCGGCGGCCTGTCGGTCGATGCCATGACCCGCGAGGCCGTAGGTATACCCAGAACCGTAGAAAGCGGTCACTGACCCATTTGAAGTCAGAGGCATGATCATGAAATCCCTGTTGACCACGACAGCCATCGCGGCACTGAGCATCGCGCTCGCTTCCGAGGCATTGCAGGCAATGCCCTTGCAGATGCGCGACCAGGCGCCGGCCGTCGGCTCACGCCAGTCCAACACCTATCACGGCCCGGGCTCCAATGCGCGCGGTCGCGGCGGCTCCACCGTCGGCGGCGGCGTCAGCAGCGAGGCGGCACCGGCACCGACGGCAGACTGGATGCGCGACCAGGAAGTGATGAGCACGTGGATTGGCCGTACCGAAATCATCGTGCGCATCGAAAACATCTCGCCCCATGACGCTCTGGTGTTCTCGGACGGCAGCAGCCAGGCCGCGGGCATGTCCCATGGCGTCTACGCCGTGCACCCGGAGGGCTGGCCGGTCTACGAGCCCGGCGAGTGGACCCTGCCCGCGACGGGCCTCGAAAGGCTCGCCGAGGACGGCAATGTGCGGCCCATGCAGGCCTATCTGGAAAAGCACCCGGATGTGGTCGAATCGGGCATCTTCTACAAGCCGCTCGGCTCTGACACCGATGGCGAGCTTTGGCCGGGCGATGTGTACGAGTTCCACGTCACCGCCAATCCGGGCGAGATGCTGTCCTTCGCCACCATGCTGTTGCAGTCGTACGACATCATCTAGGGGCCCAT
>CAZKTK010000305.1:0-4650 GCA_964555535.1 uncultured Rhodospirillaceae bacterium | reverse complement strand
GCGCTTCACCCGTGTCGGCACGGTCGCCGACATCAGCGTGGTCGACGACTATGCCCACCACCCGGTGGAGATCGCCGCCGTCCTCAACGCCGCGCGGGAAGTGGCCGAGGGACGCGTGATCGCCGTGGTGCAGCCGCATCGCTATACCCGCCTGCGCGATCTGTTCGAGGAATTCTGCTCCTGTTTCAACGACGCCGATGCGGTGGTGGTCGCCGATGTGTTCGCCGCCGGCGAAGCGCCCATCGCCGGCTTCGACCGCGACAGCCTGGCCGACGGCCTGCGCGCCCGGGGCCACCGCTCCGTCGTTGCGCTGGAGGACGAGGCCGAGCTGGCTCAGACCATCGCCGGCATCGCCGAGGACGGCGATCTGGTGATCTGCCTCGGCGCCGGCAGCATCAGCCAGTGGGCCAACGACCTGCCGGCCCGGCTCTCCGCCCTGTCGGCACCGCCGCATGCCGTCGGAGGTGGCCAATGATGGCGGCGACCATGGCGCGACTGATCGACAGGCTGCCGCCGGTGCGCGGCGAGATGCGCGCGGATGTGCCCCTGCACCGCACCAGCTGGTTCCGCGTCGGCGGCCCGGCCGAGGTGCTGTTCGAGCCGGCCGATCGCGACGACCTTGCGCAGTTCCTGGCCACACGCCCGGCGGATGTGCCGGTGACAGTACTCGGCACCTGTTCCAACGTGATCATCCGCGACGGCGGCATCGATGGCGTGGTGGTGCGGCTCGGCCGCGGTTTCATGGGTGTCGAGGTCAAGGACGGCCGGGTTCGTGCGGGCGCCGGCGCGCCGGACAAGATGGTGGCGCGCATGGCCTGCGAGGCAAGCGTGACAGGCCTCGAGTTCCTCATCGGCGTGCCCGGCACCATCGGCGGTGCGGTGCGCATGAATGCCGGCGCCTACGGCCGCGAGCTGGCCGATGTGGTGGCAAGCGTGGAGGCAGTAGACACCGACGGCGCCATCCACGAGCTGCCGGCCGACGAGCTCGGCTTTGCCTATCGCCACAGCGATCTGCCCGGCGACTGGATCTGCACCGCAGCGACGCTGGTCGGGACGCCCGGCGATTATGACGAGATCGACGCGCGCATGCGCGAGATCGCCGAGGCGCGCGAAGAAAGCCAGCCGATCCGGGCGCGGACCGGCGGCAGCACCTTCGCGAACCCGCCGGGCGATGCCAAGGCCTGGGAGCTCATCGAGCGCGCCGGCTGCCGCGGCCTCACCCTCGGCGATGCACAGGTCTCTGAGAAGCACTGCAATTTCCTGATCAACACGGGCGACGCCAGCGCCGCCGACCTGGAAAGTCTGGGCGAGACCGTGCGCCAGCGCGTGCGCGAGGCGACCGGCATCACCCTCGAATGGGAAATCCGCCGCCTCGGCAAGCCCGCCGGAGACAACCCATGACCCGCCGGGTGGCAGTGTTGATGGGCGGCTTCTCCGCCGAGCGCGAGGTATCGCTGGTGAGCGGCGCCGCTGTCGTCGAGGCCCTTTCGAGCCTCGGCCACAGTGCCACGGCAATCGATGTCGGGCGCGATATCGCCACCAAGCTGACGCAGATGCGTCCCTATGTGGATGTGATCTTCAACGCCTTGCACGGACAATACGGAGAGGACGGCTGCGTTCAGGGCCTCTGCGAGCTGGTAGACGTCCCCTATACCCATTCTCGCGTTCTGGCCTCCGCCCTGGCGATGAACAAGCCGGTCGCCAAGCGCCTGTTTCAGGAGGCCGGCATTCCGGTTGCCGCCAGCCGCGTCGTGACCCGCGAGGAAGCGCTTGCCGGCCATCCCATGCGCCGGCCCTACGTTCTCAAGCCGATCGACGAGGGCTCCAGCGTCGGCGTGCGCCTGATCGTCGGCGATGACGCGCCACCGCCTTTCGAGGCCGACCCCTGGCCCTATGGCGGCGAAGTCATGGCCGAGGCCTATGTGCCGGGCCGCGAGATCACGGTCGCGGTGATGGGCGACAAGCCGCTCGGCGTGCTGGAGATTCGCCCGCATGAGGGCTTCTACGATTACGACGCCAAATATCTCGAAGGGCGCGCCGAGCATGTGATCCCCGCGCCCATGCCCGAGCGCGATTACTCCGCCGCGCTCGACATCGCCGACCGTGCCCATCGCGCGCTCGGCTGCGAAGGGGTCTCCCGCGCCGACTTCCGCTACGACGACAGCGACCAGGGCATGGGCCTGCGCCTGCTCGAGATCAATACGCAGCCGGGCATGACGCCTCTCTCTCTGGTTCCCGAGATCGCCGCCCATGCGGGCATCAGCTTCACCGATCTGGTCGATTGGATGGTGGAGGACGCGTTATGCCGGGCTTGAGGGCAAGGCGGGCAGACCGGGTCACCCGCGCCGGACCGCGCAAGGCGGCGGCTGCCAAGAGCAAGACCGCGCGCAAGACCAAGGCACGGAAGCCCGCGCAGCGACGGCGCCTGCGCCTGGACCGTCGCCGCCTGCGCCAGCTTGGCGCGGTTGCCGCGGTTCTGTTGATCGTTGGCAGCAGCGCCCAGCTTTGGCGGAGCGGGCTGGTGCATGACGCCGCGGCAGAGGCGCATAGCATGGCCGTCGCGGCAAGTGTCGATGCCGGCCTGGCCGTGCAAGAGATCTTTGTGGTCGGGCGCAGCCAGGTATCCTTGGAGTCGCTGCGCGAGGCGCTTGGCGTCGAGCGAGGCGATGCCATTCTCGTGGTCGACCTGGACGCGGCGCGCGCGCGCCTGGAAGGGCTGTCCTGGGTCGCCGCGGCCAGTATCGAGCGCCGGCTTCCGGACACGCTTTATGTCCGCATCGTCGAGCGCCAACCGCTTGCCCTTTGGCAGCATCAAGGGCGCATGGCGCTGGTCGACGACCGTGGCGCCGTCTTGACCGAAGAGACCCTGCAGCGTTTCGCCAGCTTGCCGCTCGTGGTCGGCGACGGTGCGCCAAGCGCCCTGCCCGGCCTACTGAGCGCAATGGCAGACGAGCCGGAAATCGCCGCGCGGGTCACCGCCGCCATCTGGGTCGGACAGCGGCGCTGGACGCTCAACATCGACGACCGGCTCAAGGTCAAGCTTCCGGAACACGGCCTGGCCGCCGCCTGGCAACGCCTGGCGCGCTTGCAACGGCGCGACGGCATTCTAGACCGCGCCGTGGTCGTGCTCGACCTCAGACATGCCGACAGGCTGGTGGTACGGCCTGCGGAAGACGCGGTTATCCCCGCGCCCGGCTCAGGATCGGACGCATGAGCAGGGGCCAAGGAGAGAATCATGCAGGCTAGCAACGACAGTCTCATCGTCGCACTCGACGTAGGCACGGCAAAGCTCGCCTGTCTGATCGCCGAGGACGAGGGCGACGGCCTGCTGCATGTCCTGGGTGTCGGGCACAAGGTCAGCCGGGGTCTGCGCAATGGAGCGGTTATCGACCTCGATGCCGTCGAGGAAGCGGTGCGTGAAGCTGTTCACGCGGCCGAAAGCATGGCCGGCGAGACGGTTCGCTCGACCGTGATCAATCTGTCCTGCGGGCAGCCTCTGTCGCGACGGTTTTCCGTCGAGGTGGAGATCGGCGGCCACGAAGTCGGCGAGGCCGACCTGCGCCGCATCCACGATCTTGCCCAACGTCAGACCGCGCCGGTCGACCGCACCGTGGTGCACGCGCATCCGGTGGCCTACGGCATCGATGGCGTGCACGGAATTCGTGACCCGCGCGGCCTGTTCGGCGACCGGCTCTCAGTGACCATGCACGTGGCGACGGCCGGGCGCGGCGCAGTGCGCAATCTCTCGACCTGCCTGACCCGGTGCCACCTCGATGTGGACGATATGGTGCTGTCGTCTTACGCGGCCGGACAGGCGGTGCTGGCCGAGGACGAACGCTCGCTCGGTGCGATCTGCGTGGATCTCGGCGCCGGTACGACCTCGATCGCGGTATTCCAGGGCGACAGGCTGGTACATGCGGACTGCCTGCCCGTCGGCGGCGCCCATGTCACCAACGATATCGCCCGCGGACTGGCGACACCGGTGGCCGACGCCGAGCGCCTCAAGACCTTGCACGGCAGTGTCATCGCCGATGCGGCCGATGACCGGCGCCTGCTCGACGTCCCCGCCATCGGCGAGGGAGACGGTGTCGGCGCAAGTGCGGACCAGGTACCGCGCGCGCAACTGATCGACATCATTCGCCCCCGCGTCGAAGAGACTTTGGAGCTCGTGCGCGACCGCCTTGGCGCCTCAGGCGTCTCCGAATTGGCAGGACGCCGCGTGGTTCTGACCGGCGGCGCCAGTCAAATGAACGGCATTGCCGATCTTGCCGGTCAGATCCTTGACAGCCCCGTGCGGCTCGGCAAGCCGCGCGCCCTGCGGGGGCTGGCCGAATCCGCCAGCGGCCCGGCCTTTGCCGTCGCCGCAGGCCTGTTGCAACACGCTTTCGATACCTCATCCCCCAATGCCGAGCGTCGGCGCGAGCTTGCCCGGGATCCCCCCCGTGGACTTGGTCGCATCAGCCAATGGCTGAGGGAAAACTTCTGAGACAAGACACACCGAACCCCGAAAAAACGCACAACGCACACTCTACGGAGGGACCAAAATGACCATCAATCTGAGCGTTCCCGCAACGCACGAGCTCAAGCCCAGGATAACCGTCTTCGGTGTCGGCGGCGCCGGCGGCAATGCGGTCAACAACATGATCACCT
>CAZKTK010000304.1:0-4656 GCA_964555535.1 uncultured Rhodospirillaceae bacterium | reverse complement strand
GCGTACCCTGGACAAGGACGGCGCCCGTGTCTTCGGGATCGACAAAGTTAGCGGCGATCCCTTATGGCAGATGACTCTCGACACGCATCCCATCGCGATCATCACCCAGTCCGCCGTCGCTCACAATGGCACGGTCTTTGTCGGCGTCTCCTCGTGGGAGGAGTACAAGGCCACCGTCATTCCGGGTTACGACTGTTGCAGCTTTCGCGGCAGCCTGGCCGCTCTCGATGCCTTGACCGGCGAATTGCGCTGGCAAACCCACGTCGTTCCTGAGGCGGAGGGGTATTCGGGCAATCCGGTCTGGGGTGGTATGCCCGCCGTCGATCCTGAGCGCGGCCTGGTCTTTGCGACCACTGGAAATAACTATTCAGCGCCAAAGGCTTTGCGGGATTGCGTACAAGATGCGCGTCGCGATGCCGATGCCGCGGCCGAGGCCGCGTGTCTGGCAGCGGAGCCGGTCAATTACGTCGATGCCTTTGTCGCCTTCGATATCAAGACCGGCGAGATCGCCTGGGGCAGGCCCGTCCTGCCATACGACCCTTACACCCAGGCCTGCTATCCGCCGACCGCCAACCCGGGCAATTGCCAATCGCCGAGTGGACCCGATTTCGATTTCGCTCAAGGCCCCTCGCTGTTCACGATATCCATTGACGGTGTGCCCCGAGACGTTATCGGCGCCGGCCAGAAGAGCGGCATCTATTGGACGCTGGACCGCGACACCGGCGAGGTTCTTTGGCAGACCGAGGTCGGCCCCGGCAGTGCCCTTGGCGGCATGCAGTTCGGCTCCGCCACGGACGGCGAACGCATCTATGTCGCCGTCGCCAATTTCGGCAAGAAGTCCTGGAAGCTGTCGGGGCACGGCGGCGATGCCGGGCGCCGCATCAGTCACGGTTTTTGGAGCGCCCTCGACGCGGCAACGGGCGAGATCCTGTGGCAAACGGCGGATCCCAACAACGGGGCCACGGATATGGCAGCCGTAAGCGTCGCCAACGGGGTGGTATATGCGGGCTCCCTGGCTCCAGGCCGCGATGCCGATACCATGTTCGCGCTCAATGCCGCGACCGGCGACATCCTCTGGCGCTTCGCCAGCGGCGGCTCGGTCGCAGGCGGCGCGGCGGTGGTCGACGGCACGGTCTATTGGAGCACAGGCTATCGGCAATGGGGCGGACGCAGTGCCAACACGCTCTACGCCTTCGGCATTCAATAAGGGAGGTTTTCATGTCGTGGTTCACGATGACGAAATGGATCGCTGTGGCGCTGGTGTACAGCGCCGCCGCGGCCGAGGCGATCGAGCGCCGGCCCGTCGATATCTGGAGCGACGGCACGCGCATGTCGGGCGATCTCTTCCTGCCGGACGGCTTCGGCGACGGCGAGGACCGCCCGGCCATCCTCATGACCCACGGCTGGGGCGGCGTGCGCGCCGATCTCAATAACTCTTATGCCACCAAGTTCTGCCACGCAGGCTTCGTGGTGCTGACTTTCGACTATCGCGGCTGGGCAGACAGCGACAGCCGTCTGGTCATGACCGGCGAGCAGCCGGCGCCGGACGGCAACGGCATGGTCACGGTGCAGGCCCGCGCCATCCGCGAGGTGGTCGATCCCGTCGACCAGAACCGCGACATCCTCAGCGCCCTCGATTTCCTCAGCGGCGAGCCGGGCGTCGACACCTCGCGCATCGGCATCTGGGGCACCAGCTATTCCGGCGGTCATGTCATCTATATCGGCGCCATCGACGACCGCGTGGCGGCGATCGTCAGCCAGGTCGGCTATCAGGGCGTCGGCATGACGCCTGCCAGGGCGCAGTTCGCCCGCCAACGTGCCATCGACAAGGCGCGCGGCGTCATCGATCCCATCCCGCAGGGCATCGATACCGTGCCCAATCTCAAGGGCACTCCCGACCTCGCCCACATGCGAGACTACCGGCCCATCGATTATGCCGACGCCATCCGGGTTCCGACGCTGATCATCGATGTCAGCGAGGAAGAGCTATTCGACCACAAGGCCAACGGCCGCGCAGCCTTCGAGATTATCGAGGCCAATGCCGAGGCGAAGTACAAGACCTATCAAGGCAAGCACTACGACATCTATTACCGCCACTACCCGGCCGCCTCGACTCTGGCGCTGGATTGGTTCACGCAGCACCTGATGCCGTAGACGCCAGGTCTGCGAGTTTGGCCAGGGCCGCCTCGCGACCGGCCTTGAAGTCGCCGTCTATCCACCAGGCCTCGACGGCGCGCAGCAGCTGACCCACGCGCGGTCCGGGCTCGATGCCGAGGGCCAGGGCGTCGCGGCCGCCGACCGGCAGGCTGGGGATATGCCAACTCTCGGCTTGTTCCAGCATGGCGGCGAAGGGCGCCTCGTCGCCCGCATCGGCGGCGGCGAGCAGGGCCAGCTCCACGAAGCGTTGGCGGCCGAGCCCGTAGAGCATGCGGCGGACGGATACGGCATCCATGTGCGCCTGCGGCGGTGTGGCGTTCTCGACCAGCTCGCAAAGATGATCCGCATCGGCGCGCGACAGGCGCAGACGTTCAGCCAGCGCATCGGGCTCGCTCTCGACCATGGCTGCCAGGCGGCGGACGGCGTTGCCGCCGTGGCTGCGTTCAATCTCGATCAGGGCGCCGAGCCGCTCGGGCCAATCGTCCCGTATATGAGGCAACAGATGGTCCAGCACACCACGCTTGGCCATGAGTGAGAGGGTCGGCAGGGGATCATCGGCCGCGAGCATTTTCAGCAGCTCCGTTTGCACCCGCTCGCCGGACAGGGTTTCCAGGCGGTCGGCGGCGGCGGCGCAGGCCTCTAGCGCGTCCTTGTCCACCTCGCCCTTTCCGTACCAGGCGAGAAAACGGAAAAAGCGCAAGAGCCGCAGCACGTCCTCCTCGATGCGCCGTGCCGCGTCGCCGACGAAGCGCACCCGTCCCGCGGCCAGGTCCGCCTGGCCGCCATGGGCGTCGTAGAGCGTGCCGTCGGGATCGAGAAACATGGCGTTGAAAGTGAAGTCGCGGCGCGCCGCATCGGCCGCCCAGTCGTCCGTGAAGGCAACCCGCGCGTGACGGCCGAAGGTCTCCACGTCCCGGCGCAGGGTCGTCACCTCATAGGCGCGGCCCTGCGAGACGACCGTGACCGTGCCGTGGTCGAGCCCCGTCGGCAGGGCGCGCAGCTCGGCCGCGGCGGCCAGCGCCATCACCGTCTCCGGGCGGTCCGGCGTGGCGATGTCGATATCGGCGATGGGATGGCTGAGTATGGTGTCGCGAACGCAGCCGCCAACGAAGCGCACGGTTTCGCCCCGCGCGCCGAGCGCCGCCAGTACCTCCGCCGATTCCGCCATCCATGGCTGAGGCTCGATGTGCCCGCTCGGTCTCATCTCTCAGCGGTCGATATGGCCGGGGACGATGCGGCCGTCCTCGAACGCAGGCGGGACATAGGTGCCGCCCGGCTTCTCTCCCTGGGTCATGCCCGTATAGAGCAGGCCGGCAAGCACCAGCACCAGCCCGGCGGCGATCAGATAGGCCCACGGCCCCTTGGCGAGCTCGGGCGGCGGTTGGCCTTGCGCCAGGGCCTTGCCGCGGGTCAGCCACCACCAGACGAGATAGGCCGCGATCGGCAGCAGCAGCGGCAGCAGCTTGACCAGGAGATTGCTCACAGCCCCTCCTGCAGAACCTCGTGGAGATTGATCAGCATGCGCGCGGTGGCGCCCCAGATGGTGTGATGGCCGTAATTGACCACGTAGAACTCGCGGCGCCGGCCGCGGGCGATGGCGCGCCGCCGTCTGCGGTTGGCGGGGTCGAGCACGTGATCGAGCGGCACCTCGAAGGCCTCGGCGACCTCGAAACTGTCGAGCACCAGATCGCGGTCGATGTCGAGCGGCGGCTTGACGAAGCCGACCACGGGCACGACGGAAAAGCCTGTGCCTGTCAGGCAGGTATCGAGCGCTCCGGCGATCTCCACCCGATGCCGCGGCAGGCCGATCTCCTCTTCCGTCTCGCGCAGTGCCGTATCTGTCGCATCGCGATCATGGGATTCGACGCGGCCGCCGGGAAAGCTCACCTGCCCGGCATGATCGTTGAGGTGGTCGGTGCGCCGGGTGAGCAGCACGGTCATGCCCTCGGCACGGTCGATCAACGGCACCAGCACGGCTGCAGCCTTGGCGGCGGTGCCGTTCGCCACCGGCTCGGCCGTCGGCGAGGCATCGATGACGCCCGCCTCCGATCTTGCCGCCATGCGCTCGGTGATTCGCGCCCGCATGCTCAGAAATCTCCCTCGGCCGCGGAGCCGAGCACGAAGAAATTGCCTGCGCTCCACACGCTCAGGGTGCCGGCGGCATCTTCTTCGGCAAGCTCCACCAGGTCGTAGAACACCGCGCGCGCCACCAGGGCCTCGAGGCCGCGTTCCGCGTCAATCATGACATAGGGCGAGGGCTCGCCGCTCTCCGGATCTATGTCGACACGCAGGGGATGCGCCGGTCCTGCCACCACCGCCGCGTCGATATTGGTGTGGAACTCGAGGCGCTGGTCGCGGCCCGTTCCGTGCACCGCCATGGCCACGGCGAGAAACGGCGCGTCATCGACGCGGATGCGCGCGCGCTCGGCCGGGGTCACCAGCCAGTAGTCACCATCGCTCTCCCGGCGCAGCACCGAAGCGAACAGGCGCACCAGCGGT
>CAZKTK010000303.1:1525-4660 GCA_964555535.1 uncultured Rhodospirillaceae bacterium | reverse complement strand
CTGATGCGCGAGCTTGTCAGCGCGCCGGCTCATATCGCCGACCGTCTGCCGGTGGTGCGCGCCGAGGCGAACTGCAGCTGACGTCGGCGCTTACCGACGCCGATTTCACCCCCCTGATCGAGCCCCTGGGGCCGTTCGAGACCGCACCGGTCATGGCGGCGGCCGTCTCGGGCGGCGCCGACAGCCTCTGCCTTGCCATGCTTGCCGGGCGCTGGGCCGCGGGCCGCGGCGGGCGCCTGATCGCCCTGGTGGTGGATCATGGTCTGCGGCCCGAGTCCGGTGCCGAGGCGGCGGTGACATGCAGACGCCTGACCGATCTCGGCATCGAGGCGCGGCTGCTTGTCTGGCCGGGCGAGAAGCCGAGCCGCGGCATCCAGGCCGCCGCGCGCGAGGCCCGCTATGCCCTGCTGCTCGAAGCCTGCCGCCGCGAGGGCCTGCTGCATCTGCTGCTTGCCCACCACGCCGGGGATCAGGCGGAGACCGTCTGGCTGCGCCGTGAGGCCGGCAGTGGCCCCGCCGGGCTTGCCGGCATGCCTGCCATCGCGGAGCGCGACGGCGTGCGTCTGCTGCGCCCGCTGCTCGGTGTGCCAGGTGCGCGGCTGCGCGCGACCCTCGCAGAGGCAGGACTGTCCTGGATCGAGGACCCGTCGAACCGCGACACGGCTTTCGCGCGCATCCGTGCCCGCCAGGCCATCGCCGCTGCCACCGCACCTCTCTGCGCCGAGGCCGCGGCGCAAGGCAGGCGCCGGCGGGACGATGACTGGCATATTGCCGGGCTTTTGGCGCGCACGGTGCGACTGTCGCCCGCCGGCAGCGCTGAAATCGACTTGGCGGCCTTGCTTGCCGCCGGCCCGGGCGACGCGGGCAAGGCGCTGGGCCGCATTCTGCTCTCTCTCGGCGGCGCCGCCTATGCGCCAGGGCGGCAAAGCCTTGCCCGTCTCGTCGCGGCGCTGGCGCAGCCCGCCGCCCGCACCCTCGGCGGCTGCCGCATTCTGCCCCTGGCCGATCGGCGGCTGCTGATTTGCCGCGAGGCCGGCGCCATTGCACGCCGCAGCGCGCTCGGCGAAAGCTGGGACCGGCGCTTCCGCATTCACGCCGCGGCGCCGCCCGGCGCCACGTTGCGGCCCCTTGACGACGTCACCTGGGGGCGCCTGCGGCAGACCGCCGAGCCGTCCCAGGTCCGCGCGGCCCTTCCCGTGCTCTGGAGCCTTGACGAGCCCCTTGCTTTGCCCCACCTACACAAGTGGCGGTCGGCGCCGCCGCCGCTGGCGCTGCGCTTCAGGCCCGCCCAGGCGCTGCTGGCGGCGCCCTTCGCGACTATGAGGACAACGAAGCCTTGAACACCTTCGGCCGCAATATCGCGCTTTGGATCATCATTGCGCTCCTGCTCCTGACCCTGTTCAACCTGTTCCAGGACAAGGGCACGAGCAGCGCCTCGAGCCAGCTCGCCTTTTCCGATTTCCTCGACAGTGTCGAGGAAGGGCAGGTGCGCGACGTGACCATCGAGGGCGAGCGCATCAGCGGCCATTTCGCCGGCACCGGCCAGCGCTTCACGACCTACGCGCCGGACGATCCGACCCTGGTCCAGCGCCTGCACGAGCAAGGCGTGCGCATCAGTGCCAAGCCGGAGAAGGACGGCGTCTCGCCGATTTACGGCATCTTGTTGAACTGGCTGCCGATGATCCTCATCGTCGCGGTGTGGATATTCTTCATGCGCCAGATGCAGGGCGGCAGCGGCAAGGCCATGGGTTTCGGCAAGTCGCGCGCCAAGCTGCTGACCGAGCGACAGGGCCGCGTCACCTTCGACGACGTGGCCGGCATCGACGAGGCCAAGGAAGAGCTGCAGGAGATCGTCGAGTTCCTGCGCGATCCGCACAAGTTCCAGCGCCTCGGCGGACGAATCCCGAAGGGCGTGCTGCTGGTCGGCCCGCCGGGCACCGGCAAGACCCTGCTCGCGCGCGCCATCGCCGGCGAGGCCAACGTACCCTTCTTCACCATCTCCGGCTCCGATTTCGTCGAGATGTTCGTCGGCGTCGGCGCCAGCCGCGTGCGCGACATGTTCGAGCAGGGCCGCAAGAACGCGCCGTGCATCATCTTCATCGACGAGATCGATGCGGTCGGCCGTCATCGCGGCGCCGGGCTCGGCGGCGGCAATGACGAGCGCGAGCAGACCCTCAACCAGTTGCTGGTCGAGATGGACGGCTTCGATTCGACCGAGGGCGTGATTCTGATCGCCGCCACCAACCGTCCCGACGTGCTCGACCCGGCGCTGCTGCGCCCGGGCCGCTTCGACCGCCAGGTGGTGGTGCCCAATCCCGATATTCTTGGCCGGGAGCGTATTCTCAAAGTGCATCTGCGCAAGGTGCCGATGGCGCCCGACGTGGACGCCCGTACCATTGCCCGCGGCACCCCCGGCTTCTCCGGCGCCGATCTCGCCAACCTGGTCAACGAGGCCGCGCTGCTGGCGGCGCGCAAGTCGAAGCGCGTGGTCACCATGACCGAGCTCGAAGAGGCCAAGGACAAGGTCATGATGGGCACCGAGCGGCGATCCATGGTGATGACCGAGGACGAGCGCAAGCTGACCGCCTATCACGAAGCGGGCCATGCCCTGGTCGGCATCTTCGTGGACGGTAACGATCCCCTGCACAAGGTCACCATCATTCCGCGCGGCCGGGCGCTGGGCCTGACCATGAACCTGCCGGAGCGCGATCGCTACGGCTATACGGTCAAGGAACTCAAGGCGAAGCTCGCCATGATGTTCGGCGGCCGGGTGGCGGAATCGCTGATCTACGGGCCCGAGAGCGTCACCACCGGTGCCGGCAATGATATCCAGCAGGCCACCGGCATGGTGCGCAAGATGGTCACAGAGTGGGGCATGTCCGAGAAGCTCGGGCCGTTGCGCTACGAGGAGAATCAGGAGGAGGTCTTCCTCGGCCATTCCGTGGCGCGCAGCCAGAACATCTCCGATTCCACGGCCAGGCTGATCGACGAGGAAATTCGCCGCATCGTGGACGAGGCGGAGAAGCGGGCGACGGAGGTCCTGTCCGACAAGGAAGACGGCCTGCACGCGGTCTCCAAGGCATTGCTCGAATACGAAACCCTGTCGGGCGAGGAGGTGCAGACCATCCTCGACGG
>CAZKTK010000303.1:0-1515 GCA_964555535.1 uncultured Rhodospirillaceae bacterium | reverse complement strand
AGAGCGAGCCGCCCAAGGATTCGGGCCGCAAGTCCTCCATCCCGCGCAGCGGCAAGCCGCGCGACGGCGCCGCCGACATGGGCCCGCCCGAGCCCCAGCCCGAGGGCTGACCGCCTGTATCTGAGACCGACGGGACTGCTGCGCGGCGAGGCCGCGGCCCACGCGCGTGCGGCAGCTGCCGCCTTGCCCCTGGCCGGCGGGGAAATCGCCTTCAGTGCCCTCGAACTGGTTGACCGCGAGCGCAAGGCCTGGCTCGGCGTCGAGCACCTGAGCGAATTCCAGGACAATGCGCGCATCGATGCCTTGCAAGGCTTGCCGGCACCCTTTGCCGGCGTTGCCATGGATGTGCCGTGCCTGATGGGCGTGGTCAACGTCACCCCCGACAGTTTCTCCGACGGCGGCCGTTATGCCGACACCGAGGCCGCCATCGCCCACGGCCTGGCGCTGGCCGAGGCGGGCGCGGCAATCGTCGATGTGGGTGGCGAATCGACACGCCCCGGTGCCGCGCCGATCGACGAAGCGGAGGAGCGGCGACGCGCTCTGCCCGTTGTTCAGGCCTTGGCGGAAGCCGGCCTCACAGTCTCCATCGACACACGCAACCCGGCCACCATGCGCGCAGCCGCCGAGGCCGGTGCCGCCGTCATCAACGATGTCACGGCCCTCACCCACCATCCGGACAGTGCCGCGGTAGCCGCCGACACCGGTCTCGCGGTGGTGCTCATGCACTCCCTCGGCGACCCGCGCGTGATGCAGGACAACCCGACCTACGACCACGTGGTGCTCGACATATACGACACCCTGGCCGGCCGCATCGAGGCGGCCGAGGCCGCCGGCATCCCGCGCGAACGCATCGCCGTCGATCCCGGCTTCGGCTTCGGCAAGACGCCGGCGCACAATCTGCGCCTGATCGCCTGGGCGGCGGCCTTTCACGGCCTCGGCGTGCCGCTGCTCATCGGCGTCTCGCGCAAGAGCACCATCGCGCGCATTGCCGGCGGCGAGGCCAAGCAGGCGAAAGCGCGCCTGCCGGGCTCTCTCGCCCTGGCGCTCGCCGCCCTCGACCAGGGCGCCCAGATCCTGCGTGTTCACGACGTTCCCGAGACCGCTCAGGCGCTCGCCTTGTGGCGCGCGCTGGGATCTAATTGGTGACAGTTACCTATTCCCCATGCACCCCGGGTTGCCTTAACGCGAGGAAATAGGTAACTGTCACCAATTAGAGATGCCCCGATAGGAGCCAACCATGTCCGCGACCATCACCGATATCGACGTTCATCTGCTGACCGCGCCGGAGGCCGGGCGACCCCACTGGGTGAGCCATTTCGTGGTGCCGCGCGCGGCGGAGGTGCTGGTGCGCCTGCGCACCGATGACGGTGTCGAGGGCTTCGGCCAGGCCACCAGCTATGGCGGGCCGGCCGCGGTGATCGAGGCTTTCAAGAGCGGTGTCGGCGAACAGGTGCTGGGGGAGAGCGCGCTGGCGCCCGAGCGCCTGCACGGGAAGCTGTTCGGGCTCACCTCGCA
>CAZKTK010000302.1:0-4676 GCA_964555535.1 uncultured Rhodospirillaceae bacterium | reverse complement strand
AGTGTGCCGGCCATCGCTTTCGGCGCGGCGGCCCGTCCGATTGGCGAGGCATTGTTGGCGGCTCAAGGCCGGCCGCTGCATGTCGCCGGGCATTTGCGAGAGAATCACTGGCGTGATCGAGTCGAGGTGCAGATGGTGGTGGACGATGTGGCGAATGTTGAAACGGCCTTGACGGAGCAGGCGGCGTGACGCGCGTACGCAAGGCCGTGTTTCCCGTTGGTGGCCTGGGGACGCGTTTTCTGCCCGCAACAAAGGCCATGCCCAAAGAGATGCTGCCGATCGTGGATACGCCTTTGATTGAATACGCGGTCGATGAAGCGCGCGCCGCGGGGATCGAACAATTCATCTTCGTCACCGGGCGTGGCAAGGCCGCCATCGAAGATCATTTCGATCACCCCTTCGAGCTTCATCATGCCCTGGCGAGCAAGGGTCACGTTGAGTTGGAAGAAATGGTGAAGCGTTCGCGGTTGCCTGCTGGTGCTGTCTCCTATACCCGCCAGCAGGAACCATTGGGGCTGGGGCATGCGGTCTGGTGCGCCCGCGATCTCGTCGGGGACGAGCCTTTCGCTGTCTTGCTTGCTGACGATCTGATCAAGGCCAGGACACCGTGTCTGGCACAGATGCTGGCGGCTTACGAGCAGACAGGCGGCAATATGGTCGCGGTCATGGATGTGCCGCGCGAGCATACCTCGCGCTACGGCATTCTCACCCCTGGCGCAGCCAAAGACCGCCTCGTTGCTGTCGAGGGATTGGTGGAGAAGCCTTCGCCCGCTGTTGCGCCATCGACGCTTGCCGTGATTGGCCGCTATGTTCTGGACGGCGCGGTTTTCGAGCGGCTCGAAGCTTTCGAGCGTGGCGCAGGTGGTGAAGTCCAGCTTACGGATGCCATGGCCACGTTGATTGGGGAGCAACCTTTCCATGGCTACCGCTTCGACGGGGAGCGGTATGATTGCGGCAGCAAGTTGGGATTTCTTGAGGCGACGATCGCTTTCGCGCTGGACCGGGACGATCTAGTTGACGATTTGAAGTCTTTGCTGCGCAAGTATGCGGAACAGCAGTAAGAAATAGGACACGTAACACAGTATGCGTATCGTTATTGTCGGCTCCGGCTATGTTGGATTGGTGTCCGGTGCCTGCTTCTCAGAGTTTGGCGTCGATGTGATTTGCGTCGACAGCGATTCTGACAAGATCGAAAAACTGAAAGCCGGTGAAATACCAATATTCGAGCCGGGTCTCGATGATTTGACCGCACGCAATGTTGCTGCAGGTCGACTGTCTTTCTCAACGGAGCTTGCGCCCGCCGTCGATGGCGCCGATGCGGTATTCATCGCCGTGGGTACGCCCAGCCGGCGCGGCGATGGTCATGCCGACCTGTCCTATGTTTATGCCGCGGCCGAGGAGATTGCCGCGGCCCTGACCGGGCGAACGGTGGTGGTAACCAAGTCCACGGTGCCGGTTGGCACTGGCGCGGAGGTCGAGCAGGTGATCGCCAAGCGTCGGCCCGACTTGCGAGTGGGCAGGGACTTTGACGTGGCGTCCAATCCGGAGTTCCTGCGTGAGGGCTCCGCGATCGAGGACTTCATGCATCCCGATCGCGTCGTGGTCGGTGCGGAGGGCGAGCATGCCCGCGACGTGTTGAGTGCGCTCTATCGGCCCTTGTATCTGCGGGAAACGCCGATCGTGCACACGACACGGGAGACGGCGGAACTGATCAAGTACGCCGCCAATGCCTTTCTTGCGACCAAGATCACGTTCATCAATGAGATGGCCGATCTCTGCGAGAAAGTGGGGGCGGATGTCGAGGAGGTCGCCAAGGGCATTGGTCTGGACGGCCGCATCGGGGCAAAGTTTCTGCACCCCGGTCCTGGCTATGGCGGAAGCTGCTTTCCGAAAGATACGCTGGCCTTGGTGCGAACCGCGCGCGAGCGCGGTGCGCCGTCGCGTATCGTCGAAACAGTCGTCGAGGTCAACGATGCCCGCAAGCAAGCAATGGCGGACAAGGTCGTCGCCGCCTGCGGAGGCTCTGTCGAGGGTGCGATCATCGCGGTGCTTGGTCTCGCCTTCAAACCCAACACTGACGATATGCGCGACAGCCCCAGCCTGACCATCGTGCCCGCCTTGCAGGCGGCTGGCGCTACCATCCGGGCCTATGATCCCGAGGCGATGGAAGCGGCAGCGCCGCTGCTTCCAGGCGTCGAGTTTGGGGATTCCGCATACGATATTGTCGAAGCCGCCGATGCCTTGGTTGTCGTCACGGAGTGGAACCAGTTTCGTGCGCTTGACCTGGCTCGCCTAAAGGCGGGCATGCGTGCGCCGGTGATCGTCGATTTGCGAAACATCTACAAGCCGGCGGACATGGCGGCGGCTGGGTTCCGCTACAGCAGCGTGGGGCGGCCCACCGCCGAGGCAGAGGGCGCGACATGACCATAGATCCGGGAATCTTGCGTGCCTACGATATTCGCGGTGTTGTCGGCGACAGTTTGCGCGAGCAGGACGTTCGCAGCCTCGCACAGGCTTTCGCCACGGTCGTCATGGCACGACAGGGAGCGGCCCGCATATGCTTGGGATATGACGGTCGCGTCTCGTCGCCGGTGCTTGCGGACGCCGTTGCGGAAGGTCTCTGCGCCGCCGGTGCCGAGGTTGTGCGGATCGGTCGCGGGCCGACGCCGATGCTTTATTTCGCAGTCAAGACCCTGTCGGCAGACGCCGGCATGATGATTACCGGCTCTCACAATCCGCCGGATCACAACGGGCTCAAGATGACCTTGGCCGGCCAACCGTTCTATGACGATGACATCCAAGAACTTGGCCGCCTTATTGCTGACGACAAGCTTGCCACGGGCGAGGGGACGGTTCGCGAGCATGACGTGAGCGATGCTTATGTCTCGGCCCTTGCCGATGCGTATCGGCCCGCGACAGGTCTCAAGGTAGCCTGGGACGCAGGCAACGGCGCCGCCGGCGAGATCATGGCACGATTGGTCGAGCACCTGCCCGGCACGCATCATCTCCTGTATGAAACCATCGACGGCAACTTCCCCAATCATCACCCGGACCCGACGGTGGCCGAGAATCTTGAAGCGCTGATCGAGACGGTACGCCGTGAGGGCTGCGATATCGGTGTGGCGTTCGATGGTGATGGTGACAGGCTGGGGGCGGTCGACGGCGAGGGGCATATCATTTGGGGGGACCAGATCCTCTGTCTGCTTGCCGGACCTGTCTTGGCCGAGCATCCCGGCGCAACGGTTATTGCCGATGTAAAAGCTTCTAGCGTGCTCTTCGATCGTATTGCCGAACTCGGTGGCGAGCCCTTGATGTGGTGCACGGGGCATTCGCCGATCAAGGCCAAGATGGCGGAGATCAAATCGCCGTTCGCGGGCGAGATGAGCGGGCACATCTTCTTTGCCGACCGCTATTACGGCTTTGACGATGGGCTTTATGCAGCCGTGCGCCTGCTGGAGACGGTGGCAATGAGTGGCGAAACAGCAACGGCCCTCCACGATTCCCTGCCGAAAATGGTCAACACACCGGAACTGCGCTTCCCTTGCGACGATCAGCGCAAGTTCACTGTTGTCGAGGAGGTGGCGGGGCGCTTGCGCGAGAGCGGGGCCGATGTCATCGACATCGACGGCGTGCGGGTCAACACCGATGATGGGTGGTGGTTGCTACGGGCTTCGAACACCCAGCCGGTGCTGGTGGCGCGTTGCGAGGCCCAGAACGACGGGGGCTTGGCGCGGCTAAAGGTGGCATTGGTCGAACAATTGACGGCGAGCGATGTCGCGCCGCCCGATAATCTCTAATTGAGTTGTCGCGGGGTAGGCGTCTTGCCGGAAATCTCAGCTGGCCGGCTGCGCAATGATGCAGGGAAGATTGCGCGCCCACAAACTGGAACACGCTTCCTGTGCTTCTTCCTTGGTCAGGCCCTGGTGTCGTGCTCGATATAGCGTGCCCTGATTGTCTTCTACGGGCACGATATGGCGGCCACTGTCCAAGCGCAGCGTAGGTACCACAGTCGCCGCGGCATCCAGCGCCCGTTCCGCCGCGTCGCGCCGCGAGAAAGCACCGACCTGAATCGCCCAGTCACGGCCCGGCGAAAACAATACCGGTGTCGCGCTTTCGGGCCTTTCCGCAATAGCGATCGCGGCGGGTTTCGGCAAGGCTGCTACATCTTCCGGTCCTGCCATGGGCCCTGCAGCGAGCAGGATGGACGCGGCGATGGCAAGGCCGATATCCGGCTTGGGTCTGGGTCGGGCCACAATGGTCATCATGCGGCTGATACGACCGACATCGGCAAAGGCGCGATCGAGAATACGGCGCATCTTTGCGTCGCGCTTGCGCCCTGTCTTGCCGCCCATCACCACGGCGATGATGTGCCGGTCATCGCGCTGAACAGATGCCGCCAGATTGAATCCAGAGGCCCGGATGTAGCCGGTCTTGATCCCGTTCATACCAGGATAATTGCTCAACAGCTTGTTGGTATTCCGGTAGGTGTTTCCGTTGTATCCAAACGTTTTGTTGGCGAAGAAATGCGCATATTGCGGAAACGTGCTGTAGATCGAGCGGGCCAGGCGGCTGATGTCTCTGGCCGTCGTCCGCTGCTTGGGGTCTGGCAGACCGGAGGCATTGCGGAAGGTGGTCTGGCTCATGCCCAGCATGCGCGCCTTGCGCGTCATCAACAG
>CAZKTK010000301.1:0-4677 GCA_964555535.1 uncultured Rhodospirillaceae bacterium | reverse complement strand
AGAGCGCGCTGGCGCCCGAGCGCCTGCACGGGAAGCTGTTCGGGCTCACCTCGCAGCGCCTCGCCTTCGAGAAAGGCTGGAGCCGCGAGGCCCTGGTGCGCATCGCCGCGGCGGTCGATCTCGCCTGCTGGGACATCGTCGGCAAGATGGCGGGGCTGCCGCTGTATCAGCTTTTCGGCGGCTATCGCGATGCGGTGCCGGCCTATGTCACCTGCGCCTACTACCGCGACGGCAAGGATATGGCGGAGCTGCGCGACGAGATCGAGGCACTGGTGGCCCAGGGCCATCGCGGCTTCAAGGCCAAGGCGGGCGGCTTGCCGTTACCTGAGGACATGCCGCGTCTCGAGCTGGTACGCGAGGTGATCGGCGACGAGCGCGACCTGATGGTCGACGTCAACCGCGGCTGGGACATGGAAACGGCGCTTCAGGCCATTGGTCCGCTCGAGGACTTGGACCCGCTTTGGCTGGAAGAGCCCGTGCGTTGGGCCGACGACCGCCGCGAGTTGAAAATGCTGAGCCAGCGAACCCATATCCCGCTCTCGGCGGGCGAGAGCGAGCTGACCGGTTATGGCTGCCGCGCGCTCTTGGAGGAACAGGCAATCCGCATATTGCAGTTCGACTGCACCATGTTCGGCGGCTTCACCGGCGGGCGCAAACTGGCCGCCCTTTGCGAGCTCAACCACGTGCACGTGGCGCCCCACCACGACTGTTTCATCCACGCCCAGCTCGTTGCCGCGACCCCCGCCGGCTACATTGTCGAAAGCTTCACCGACCCGCAACGCGACCCCCTCCAGGCCGAGCTTTACGAAAACCCGCCGCAAATCGCCGACGGCTGGCTGACCCTCAACGACGCGCCGGGGCTCGGTCTGACGCTGTCCGAAGATGCGATAGAGAAGTTCGGCGAGCGGATCGTCTAACGCGCCCTGCCCGGACCGGGCAACCCCTCCAGCCTCGCCGCAACATTCGCCCCGCTGCCGTACAGCGTGCCTTTGTCCTCCTCGATCACGTCGCCCTGGTTGACGCCGATGCGGAACAGCATGCGCCGCTCAACCGCGAATACCCCGCCACGTCGGCGGCGAGAATGGCCGCCAGCTTGCGCATGCCGGTGGGCGGGGGCTGCGGGATGTCGGAGGGCATAGCGTGGCGTCAGTTCGTTTGCTCGGGAACATCTAGTCCCGCTGCGCGAAGGTGAGAAATGTACGCTTCGATATTCCCCTCAGGACTATTCCAGATTCTCAATTCGTCACGGACTTTCTCGCCAAAATCCGGATATAGCTCCAATAAATCGTCGACGGCACGTTTGGCCTCACCCCGACGCTCCAAGGCACCATAAAGGACGGCTAGCCAAGCATGCTGCCAGTAGTAATCCTTCATGTTGAGTTTTTGCGCGTAGCTCAGCGCCTCTTCATAGTCACCCGCCCAATAGGCCCCGCCAATCATCCCGAAATACCACCAATTCGGATGCATGGGATTGAGGGCCGCAGCCTTCTGAACCAGCTGATAACCTCGTTCGGCATGTCCTGAGATGACCATATAGTTGCCCAAGTCGTTCAAGATCGAGCCATCGTTTGGCGCAAGCTGGATAGTTCTCTCTGCTTGAACCAAGAACTGTTCCACCTCGTGATTAATGAAATAATAAGCAGACAAAGCCCAATGCGCGACAGGCTCGAATGGAGCAAGCTCTACCGCCTTCAGCGCCGCTTCATGAGCGCGTTCCATCGAATTGGGCAAAGGGTTGTAACCGAACCTGACTTCATCCAAATATGCCCATGTCAAATAGGCCCATCCCACCCCATATTGTGGATCAAGCTCGACCGCCGACTCCAACAGGTCGCGAGCCTTGACATGCCAATCTTCCGAATGATGTGCGGACCAATATTCTTTGGCCTTAACAACATAGTCGTAAGCCGTGATATTTTCTGTGGGAATGTCCCGGCGCACGTCCGAGAGATAGATTGCGCCATAAGTGCCTGCGATTGCGCCGACGACGTGTCGCACGATTTCGTCCTGTACCGCAAACAAGCTCTCCAAGGTCATGCTGCAGTCATATTTTTCCGACCATACGGTGTTGCCGGTCTCGGTGTTGCCAAGACGAACCGTAACTCGCAATTGATCGGCAACCCTCTGTATGCTTCCCTCGATGAGGAATCGGGCATTGAGGGCATCGCCGACCAACTTTATGTCGACGTTCTCGCCTGCGTATTCGTGTGTGGCTTGACCCAGAATAACGATCAGATTGGTCGAACGTGTCAGCTCAGCTATTAAATTGTCTAGGACGCCATTAGCGAAATAACGCTGATCTTCATCTTCCGCAAGGATGGTGAATGGCAATACAGCCACCGACGGCCCTGTAGGCATCGCCAGAACTGGATCTTCCGTTGCCACACCATCGGCGGTAACCATTTGCGGCGGGTCTGGTTCGCGCATCTGCCGCCAAACCACGCCGCCGATAACGACGGTGATGACCGCCAGCGCCGCCGCAAACAGCGCAATGCTTGTGCGCTTGGGTTTCGCTTCGGCGGCAGCCGCCGTTCCTTCCGGCACCAACTTGAAAGCCCGCGCCGGCTCTGACAGATTCTTGCCTTCATGCTCGCCGAGAAACTCAAAGCCAACGTCCACGCGGCCGCGGATACTCTCCCGCACCGAGGCCGAGACCGTGACGCTGCCCGGATCGCTCAGCGCCTCCAGTCGTGCCGCGACGTTCACCCCGTCGCCGTATACCGTCCCGTCGGCCTTTTCGTGGATATCGCCGAGGTGGATACCGATGCGAAACGGCATGCGGCGGGCTTCGGCCATACCCTCGTTCAGCGCCGCCAGACCCTCTTGGATCGCCACCGAAGCCCGCACCGCGCCGTTCGTGGTCTCGAAAACGCTGAGCACGCTGTCGCCCGCGGTGTCCACCACGCGCGCCCGGTTGGCCTCGATGTGTTCGCTGAAGACCGCCCTGGCCCGGTCCAATGCCGCGATGGTCGCCTTTTCGTCGTCGGCCATGAGGCGCGAATAGCGCACCGCGTCCGCCGCCAGGATCGCGGCGACGCGCTCGGTAATGCCCTCCTGTCCGTCGTCTTCCCTCACAGCGCGTTCCTTCCCCAATGGGATGGTACGGCTTGCCCAGGGCTTGCGCAATGCGAGTGGCGGAAACACACGGGGACAATCCAAATGCACGGGGACAGTTTTATAAAACTGTCCCCTCCGGAATATCCGGATACACCGCGGCGGCGCACCATGCTGATATGATCGCCGCAACAAGGAGATTCCCATGACCGACACAGCCGACCTCGCTCCGCTGCCCCTGCCAGAGGGCATTCGTACGCGCAAGGTGCCGGGCGTCAACGGCCTCGACATGCATGTGCTGGAGGCCGGCAACGATGCGCCGGGGCGCCCTTTTCTGCTGCTGCTGCACGGCTTTCCCGAGATCGCCTATAGCTGGCGCAAGGTGATGCCGGCATTGGCGGAAGCCGGCTATTACGTGGTGGCGCCCGACCAGCGCGGCTACGGGCGCACCACAGGCTGGAGCGCCGACTACGACACAGACCTGGTACCCTTCCGCATGCTCAACGTGGTGCGCGACGCTTTGGCGCTGGTCACGGCGTTGGGTCGCGATCATGTCGACGGGCTGATCGGCCACGACTTCGGCTCGCCGGTCTCGGCCTGGTGCGCGGTGGCGCGGCCCGACGTGTTCCGCAAGGTGGCGCTGATGAGTGCGCCTTTCGGTGGTCCGCCGTCCTGGGCAGCGCGGCCGGCCGGTGACGTGCATGCCGACATGGCGGCATTGGATCGGCCCCGCAAGCATTACCAGTGGTACTATTCGACACGCCCGGCCAATGACGACATGTGGCACTGCCCGCAAGGCGTCCACGACTTCCTGCGCGCCTACTACCACCACAAGAGCGCCGATTGGGCGGAGAACACGCCCTATCCCCTGAGCGGCTGGACAGCCGCGGAGCTGGCCAAGATGCCGACCTACTACATCATGGATCTCGACCAGAACATGGCCGAGACGGTGGCGCCGCACATGCCGAGCGCCGCCTGCGCCTGGCTGCCCGACGACGAGCTTGCCGTCTATGCCGGAGAGTATGGCCGCAACGGCTTCCAGGGCGGCCTTCAATTCTACCGCTGCGCCACCTCGCCCGAGCACAGCGCCGATTTGCGGCTCTTTGCCGGGCGCGGCATCGACGTGCCGAGCCTGTTCATCGCCGGCAAGAGCGACTGGGGCACGTACCAGAAGCCGGGCGATTTCGAGCGCATGCAGGAAAGTGTCTGCAGCGACATGCGCGGTTGCCATCTGGTCGATGGCGCCGGCCATTGGGTTCAGCAGGAACAACCCGAAGCCGTCACCGCGCTGCTGCTCGATTTTTTGCGGGGTTGACGCTACTCTGCTCGCCGACTGAGGCAGCGACCGGGAGATCTGAGATGTCTGGCGAAAACCTGACCAACAGCATCGGCGGCCAACAGGGTATCGAACTTTTCGACGGCGGCGAGAAGCGGGCCAAGCGTCCGGCGACGGAGCGCACAATCGCCGAAGCCGCGCGCGAAACCCCCGTTTTTGCCGAGACAGACGTACTGGTGGTGGGCGGCGGGCCCGCCGGCACCGCAGCGGCCATCGCCGCCGGGCGCGTTGGTGCCGACGTCATGCTGGTGGAGCGCTACAACCATCTCGGCGGGCTGTCCACGGGC
>CAZKTK010000300.1:2802-4678 GCA_964555535.1 uncultured Rhodospirillaceae bacterium | reverse complement strand
CGCATCCCACTGGGAATGGCAGGGGCGTTCGTGGCGAAGAATCCGGCCCGCTAATCGAAGGCGTGGGCGCAAAAATCGGTCGCGCCGGACCCAATGCGAAAGGCGACGCGGCTCAGCCGCATGAGGTCCGTGACGTAGTCGCGGGCAAACATTTCCCGCTGCAATTGTGCTTCGCGTGCTGCCAGGGCCGGGTCCACCTCGACAGTCCTGAGGCTAGGCTGAGCGCAGGCGGCGAGCAGCAGGGTTAATCCGGGGCACAACCATTTGTAGGGCGTAAAGGTCATGGGAAAATCCTGTAAACGCAGGAAACTCTAACCAAAAAGCAACCCTAAGGAAAGAAAAACATTCTCTACACAAGATATTGGATTGGTCTCATCGTCATTGCACAGCGGTTGTGGCATGCTGTTTCCGCCTGCTTATGTTCTGGAGATCGTCGCATGCACCCGCAACAGCCGATCCGACGCGCCACCACCTATGCGGTCATGGCGAGTTTCATGCTGTCAACGACCTTGCCGACCATGCCGGCCCAGGCCGCCGAGCCAATTCGCCTAGCGCAGGCGGATGATGGCACGGCCGAGATGGGCCAGAGTCTCGATGACATATTTGCGGTCATGGACGCTCTCGACGAGCGTTTGGACCGCAGCACCTTCGATGTCTCCCTCAAGGCGCGCGCTCTCGCCTTGGATGCGCGGCGCATGTTCGCGTTCGTTCATGACGATGTGACGTTCGAGCCCTATATCGGGGCCCTGCGAGGGGCGGGCGGAACCTTGCAGGCGGGCGCCGGCAATGCGCTCGACCAGAGCCTGCTTCTCTCGGCTCTCCTGCAAAAGGCCGGCTATGAGACGAAGATCGCCGTTGGCACATTGTCCGATGCTGAGGTCGAGACGCTACTCGGCGGGTTCTTTTCCGCTCGCCAGCGGCCGTTTGGAGAGCCCTGGTCTGAGGCGGTGTGGCAGGACTCCATCGCTCGGCTGGGTTGTACCGTGCCGACGAAAACGAATTCATGCGGCTCGGGGTGCATGGCTATCGGATAGCGCCGGAGCATCTCGGTTAACCCGCACCGGCGGGCGAGTCTTTCCTGGTGCTGCGCGGCTCGGTAGAGAATCTTTCGCGCGATGAGCAACTCTCCCTGCCTGATGTTGAACGCTTGTTTTCCCTGTCGCTCGGGCCACAGGGCTTGCGGCGCCCCGCACGAGGTCAATCTCTTGGGTGCCTACCCGTTCTCGGGGCCGCAGGTCATCGAGCCCTATGACCTGTGGCCATTCACGCTGGTGTTCGCCATGCCGGAGCCGCTGCCCGAGGTTGCTGCATTGATACTTTCGGGCACTACGGCGCGGGCCTTGTCGGTCCCCATACTCGGCGAGATGCCGCAGCCTATCGGGCCCCCTTTGGCCGAGACGGTCGATGTCGACCCGCATATCGCGGTAACCGATTTCGCGCCGGGACCGGACCGAGGCATGGCGCTGGTTTCCGTGAGTATCGAGCGCCTGGCGGCGCAGTCGATGATGCTGACCTTCGCCGACTACGTGGTCCTGGTGGAGGATGGGCAATATGTTCACGCGCCCGACGACCAGGGCGGGGCATTGAGCCCGCATTTCTTCTCGCAGCAGCGATACGACACGGGGGTGCCGGTGTCTGGGCAGTTGGCCTTCCCGGTGGCGGCGGACGCCGGGGCCTTGGCGCTCGTCTACGTCAGCCAGGACGGGCCCGTGATCCTGCCTTTCAAAGGGGAAGCCGCCGCGCCGCCGGAGCCGCTGGCAAGCGTCATCGGTGCGGGCTTGAGCGTTGCTTTGCTCGGTATCGAGAGAGGCGAGGGTCTGCTGACGGCTGACCTGTCCCTGTCTCTCCTTGGCGAAGACGCAAGGCAAACAGCCGT
>CAZKTK010000300.1:0-2792 GCA_964555535.1 uncultured Rhodospirillaceae bacterium | reverse complement strand
GGACCAGATCGTGCTTTCCGGCGCGGATGGCAGTGTCTACACGGTCGAGGCGCGGGCCGCGCCACGGGCTTTTCGCCGCGGCGAGCTGTGGCCGTCCTTGCCCAGTCGCGGCACGCTGAGCTTCGCTGTGCCGGATGGCGTTGCCCTACACGACCTCAGCCTCGAAGTCGGCATCCTTGGGGCGCCTCTGGTGTTGCCCTTGGCGGTGCCGGAGGTCGAAGCGGAGCCCGAGCCGGATTTGGTATCCGCCCCCGATGGTACCGCTGTCGTGACCGGTGGCCCCGACGATCAGCAGCAGTTCGTGCGCGATGCCGCGCAAGGCATAGAGCTGTCTCTCGCCCGCGCCACGTTCGAGCCCGGCTGGCCGGTGGTGCTCGCCTATACCGTGGCAGAAGCGGCGGATGGTGCCTGGTTCGGTGTGATGCCCGCTGCGGCGCCGCACGGCAGTTCGACGGTCGCCGACCAACACGACATCACCTACGAGTTTCTCAACGGCTGGGCATTGGATCAGCCGCCGCCGGTTGATCTCGTCTTCGGCTTCCACCGGCATTTGGCGGCGCGTGTCGATCGCATTGTCATCACGCCCGGTGCGGAGGGTCGCGACAGCGGCGCATGCCGGGGGATTGGCCGCGGCCCTGGAAGAGGCGGTACGCGCAGAGTTCGCGGTTCGAGACAGTGCCGGGAGCCCGGTTGCCGAGGGCCGCGTCGGCGACCCGGCGCTGATCCTGCCCGAGGGGCTGTATCAGGTTGCCCTGGAAGCGGCGCCGCCGCTCGTGATCGCCGATGTCGCGGTGCTGCCGGATCGGGAAACGCGGCTCGTGCTCGACAAGGAAGGCACGCGCATCGGTGTTGCGCGCGAGGTCGCGCCCCTGGCCGCGCCCGAGCCCGAACCTGAGCCCGTTGCCGTGGTGGTGCCGCCGAGCGAACCCGATGCCGCGGTGGAGGTGCAGATCGCCACATTGTTGCGCGAGGGCGCGGAATTGTTGGCCGCTCAGAAGCTCACCACGCCCGAGGGCGAGGCGGCGGTCGACCGCTTCAGAGCCGTGCTCGAACTGGAGCCGGGCAACGCCGCGGCGAAGGCGGGTTTGCGCCGCATCGCAGATACCTATGCCGGTTGGGCGGAGACTAATCTCGCGCGGGGCGATTCGTTCAAAGCCGCCGGCTACCTGGCCCGTGCGATCTCGGTCGAAGGCCGGCGGGCCGACCTCCATGCCAGGCACGGCGATGCCCTGGCCGTCGCCGGGCGGGTCGACGACGCCATAGCCGCCTACCGGCGGGCATTGGCATTGGAGCCTGAGTATCCGGCAGCCGTCAGCGGACTGGCGGCCATTGCGGCGCCCGTAGTTGAGCCCGAACCCGAACCCGAACCCGAGCCCGAGCCCGAGCCCGAGCCTGCACTTGTTACGCTCGAAGGGGTGCCGGAAGTCCTGGACACGGGAACCCTGGTCGTCGCCGGGCAGATCGTTCGGCTGCTAGGGGTAGACGGTGAGGATGGAGCGCCGGCGGCGGGCCTGCGCGGCTATATCGGCTCCCGAGCCGTATCCTGCCTGCCGGTCGGCGAGCGCTATCGCTGTCGACTGGGCGAGTTCGACCTCTCGGAAGTGGTTCTGTACAACGGTGGCGGTCGCGCCAGCGATGACGCAACGGATGCGCTTCGCCAGGCCGAAACCCGCGCCCGCAACGCCGGGGTCGGCATCTGGCGTTGAAAACATTTGCCGCAGTGTGAACCTGTTCACAGTCCGCGGATCGGGCAAATGCTCTTATGGGGCTGCGACCGACCCCATCCGGTTGCACATCGGGAATCATCCCGGACGGCGGCCTATCTCCCAGATTTGGTCGTCGTTTGGGACGTTCTCAATCCATGATTGCCTGGCTCACGAGATTGCGCAGCATCATGCGATAGTGGCTGCGCTGGGCAACGCTCTGCATCATATAGACCACTATCATTTCGTTGGCAGGATCGATCCAGAAGTAGGTCCCGGCATAGCCACCCCAGAAATACTCGCCGACCTCGCCCGGCCAGCGCGATTGGCCGGCGTCGGTGCGCACGGCAAAGCCGAGCCCGAAGCCGTATCCCGGGCCGGGCAAATATGCCGTGCCGTCGCGGCTGATATCCCCAAGGTGATCGCTGCTCATATAGGCGACCGTCTCGGGGCCGAGAACACGGGCGCCGTTCAGGCTTCCGCCTTCGAGCATCATTTGGCAGAAGCGCGCGTAGTCCATTACCGTTGAAACCATGCCATGGCCGCCGGCCAGCATCGCCGGCGACGCGGTAATGTCGATCAACGTACCGCTGAGCGGCTCGGCGACGCGATGGCGCTTGTCTTCCGGCACCCAGAAACCGCTGTCGACCATGCCGAGCGGCGCCAAAATGCGTTCCTGCACATAGGTATCGAGGGCGTCGCCCGAGACCGCCTCTACCAGCGCGCCGAGGACATCGGTGGAGCGCCCATAGTCCCAGACCGTGCCGGGCTGGTAGAGCAGAGGCAACGCCGCCATGCGGTCGGCATATTCGGCGATGCTCATATCGAGCTCGAACTCAGCCATGCCCGCTTGTTTGTAGAGGTCCTTGACCGCGCCCGAGCCGATGAAGGCATAGGTCAGGCCGGAGGTATGGCGCAGCAGGTCCTGTACCGTTATGGCCCGCTCTGCAGGGGCGAAGTTGGGGCCGACGCGCATGCCCCTATAGGCCGGCAGGTGAACCGAGATCGGTTGCGACAGGTAAAGCTTCGCTTCCTCGTGCAGGGTCATGGCGGCGACGCTGACGATGGGCTTGGTCATGGAATAGATGC
>CAZKTK010000299.1:0-4686 GCA_964555535.1 uncultured Rhodospirillaceae bacterium | reverse complement strand
GCGGCGCTTTTTCGATTTCCTGCCGCTCAACAACCGTGAGGCGCCGCCGGTCCTGCCGACCGCCGATCCCACCGATCGGGCCGAGCCTTTCCTCAACACGCTGATCCCGGCCGATCCGCAAAAGCCCTACGACATGCACGAACTGATCACCAAGGTGGTCGACGAAGGCGATTTCTTCGAGCTGCAGCCGGGCTATGCGGCGAACATCATCATCGGCTTTGCGCGCATTGACGGGCACACAGTGGGTATCGTCGCCAACCAGCCGATGGTGCTGGCCGGTTGCCTGGATATCAATTCGTCGCGCAAGGCGGGACGTTTCGTGCGCTTTTGCGATTGCTTCAACATTCCCATCGTCACCTTCGTGGACGTGCCAGGCTTCCTGCCCGGCACCGATCAGGAGCATGGCGGCATCATCACGCATGGTGCCAAGCTGCTGTTCGCCTATGCCGAGGCGACCGTGCCCAAGGTCACCGTCATCACCCGCAAGGCATATGGCGGGGCCTATGACGTGATGAGCTCCAAGCATTTGCGGGGCGACGTCAACTATGCCTGGCCGGCGGCGGAGATCGCTGTGATGGGGCCGAAAGGCGCGGTGGAGATCATCTTCCGCGGCTCGCTCGACGACCCGGCCGAGGTGGAGCGGCGCACGGAGGAGTATCGCGACAAGTTCGCCAACCCCTTCATCGCTGCCAGCCGCGGCTATGTGGATGATGTCATCATGCCCTTGAACACGCGCCGTCGCCTTGCCGGGGCTCTTGCGCTGCTACGCACAAAAGCGCTTGAGAACCCCTGGAAGAAGCACGACAACATTCCGCTCTAAGCCGAGAAGAGACCACTTTGTTTGACAAGATTCTCATAGCCAACCGCGGCGAGATCGCCTGCCGCGTGATGCGCACGGCAAAGCGGATGGGCATTGCCACCGTTGCCGTCTATTCTGAAGCCGATGCGGGCTCCCGCCATGTCGCCATGGCCGACGAGGCAGTGCTCATCGGCCCCGCCCCATCGGCCCAAAGCTATCTGGTTGCCGAGCGTATCCTTGCCGCGATCAAGGATACCGGTGCGCAGGCGGTGCATCCCGGTTTCGGCTTTCTCTCGGAGAACGCCGATTTCGCCCGCACCTTGGAGGCAGAAGGCATTGCGTTCATCGGGCCGGGGCCAGATGCCATCGCCGCCATGGGCGACAAGATCGAATCGAAGAAGCTTGCGGCGGAAGCGGGCGTGAGCACCATTCCCGGCCACGACCAGGCCATTGTCGAGGTCGATGCGGCGGCGGCGATAGCGGCGGAGATCGGCTATCCCGTCATGGTCAAAGCCTCGGCCGGCGGCGGTGGCAAGGGCATGCGCGTGGTCGATGCCGCCGACGACCTCGCTGAGGCTTTTGCCAGCGCCCAGAACGAAGGTCGCAATTCCTTCGGCGACGACCGTATGCTGATCGAGAAATTCATCACCTCGCCGCGCCATATCGAGATTCAGCTGATGGCAGATGCCCACGGCAATGCGGTCTATCTCAACGAGCGCGAATGCTCCATCCAGCGCCGCCATCAGAAGGTCATCGAGGAGGCACCATCGCCCTTCGTCAATCCGGACATGCGCCGCGCCATGGGCGAGCAGGCGGTGGCGCTTGCCAAGGCGGTGAACTATCGCTCGGCGGGCACGGTGGAGTTCGTGGCGGGCGCGGACAAGAGCTTCTATTTCCTCGAGATGAACACGCGCCTGCAGGTGGAGCATCCGGTCACGGAGATGATCACCGGCCTCGATCTTGTCGAGATGATGATCCGCGTTGCCGCCGGCGAGCACCTCAGTATCACCCAGGACGATGTGGCGCTGGATGGCTGGGCGGTGGAATCGCGCATCTATGCCGAGGATCCGGCGCGCGGCTTCCTGCCCTCCATCGGGCGCCTGGTACGCTTTGGCACACCGGAAGAGACGGATAGCGTACGCATCGATACCGGTGTCGGCGAGGGCGACGAGATCAGCATGCATTACGATCCGATGATCGCCAAGCTGGTGACCCACGGCCCCGACCGCGCCACGGCGATCGCGCGCATGGGTGCGGCGCTCGACGGCTTCATGGTCGGCGGCATCAACACCAACGTGCCGTTCCTCGCCTCGGTCTGCCGCAACGGGCGCTTCGGCGAGGGAACGCTGACCACCAACTTCATCGCCGAGGAATATGGCGACGCCTATGGCGCGGATGCGCCCGAGGGCGAGTTCGCGGAGGTTCTGGCCGGTGTGGCGGTCTTGGTCGAAGGACGCGTGACGGCGCGTGCTGCGGCGCTTGGCGGCGAAGCGGATCGGACGCGTCAGGATCTCGCTATCAGCATCGGCGAGACCGAGTGGCAGGTCGGCGTAACTCTGGTCGAGGGCGGCTGCGACCTTGAAATCGATGGCAAGACACTGACCGTGCGTGACGACGGCTGGCAGCCGGGCATGCCCATTTTCCAGGGCAGTGTGGCTGAGCGCGATGTGGTCGTGCAGGTCAGCCGCGGTGCTCGCGAGGCCTGGCATCTGGTGCATGGCGGTGCGGCGGTGGACGTCCTTGTGCGCTCCGCCCGCGCTGCTGCCATGGCTGCGCGCATGCCGAAGAAGGAGCCGCCGGACCTCAGCAAGTTCCTGCTCTCGCCCATGCCGGGGCTGGTGGTCTCGGTTGCGGTCGCACCCGGCGACGTGGTCAAGGCCGGAGAGCCCCTTTGCGTGGTCGATGCCATGAAAATGGAAAACGTGCTCCGCGCCGAGCTCGACGTGACTGTGGCCGAAGTCAAGGCCGCCCCCGGCGACAGCCTGGCCGTCGACCAGGTGATCATGACCTTCGAATAGGTCGTTTCCCGACAAACAATTCGCCGCTTCGGCCTCGCGATTGGAGCGGCCCGTGACGTGGTTCTACGAGAGCGGCCGGCCGCGGTCCTTGACCTCGCCGAGCAGGGCCTGGACGAGGGCGACGTCGTGCGGGCGGTTGATGGCGGACTTGCCTACCGTGCCGGAGAGGCGAGGAGGCATGCTGGTGACGCATCTGATGGGCATGGGAAAAATCCTTGCTGATGGGGAAATGCGCACGCAAAAAAGCAGCGCGCCGGATGGCGCGCTGCCCTTCTTGCTATGATCGAAGAAGCGTTCTGGCCGCTGATCGAGGCGGCCCCCGCACCGTCGGAAATGTGCGAGTGGGCTATTCTTGCTAGATCAACCGGTAATTGTCAACAACTTATGTTCTAGTTTTGTTCCTTTTTCTATTTTCGCCGCTTTGCCCAGGCGATACAGGCGGTGGCAGTGGCGGCCGGGACAATGGCCCAGGTGATGATGATGGGCCATGCGCTGTAGGCGTCGCTCAGGCCGACGATCATCGCGAGCGTGTAGAGCAGGACGATGCTGGCGGCGAGGCAGAGCGCGCCCCAGCCGAAGCCCACCTTGCGCCAGGTCCAGCCTGCGGCGGCGAGCGGCCAGAGGATGGCGGCAATGCCAAAACCCGCCAAAACCCAAAGGTCTTCGTCAGTGAAGATGGCGATATCGCTCATTCGTCCTCGTTCTTGCCCGCGCGTGCCTTGGCGACGGCGGCGCGGCGTGCCGGGGCATAGGCCGGTGTGCCGTAGGTGGAAAAAAGGGCGGCGCAGATGTCGTGGTGGCGGGCGAGACCGCCGCGCACCGCTCGCTCGATGGGCCCGTCCGGGTAGCCGAGGCCGAGGCGGCAGGTCAGGTCCAGGTCGGCGGCGCTGGCCAGGCCCTCGTCGAGCAGCCGCAACGCATCGTTGTATTTGGGCCGTACCAGACGGTCGATGATGCGTCCCGCCTGGTCGCTGCAGAGGGCCACCGTCAGGCCTGCGCCTTCGAACACCGCGCGGGCGGCTGCGATGGCCGCATCCGGCGTATTGGGTTGTCGCACCAGCTCGACGAGGGGCGATGGCGCATCGTCACCGTTGCGATAGCGGGCGAAGCCGAGCACGTTGGAGCCTTCCTCGCCTTCCGCCTCGCCTGTGTGCACGCCGAGGCATTCGCCGCCCAGCTCCACCAGGATTGCGGCCTTGCTATCGTCGGGCGTATGGGGCGTGCCGAGATAGACTGCGACCTCGCCATCGTCCGCCGCGCCGTCGAGAAACGCATCACCCGCGGGGTAGGAGCGGGACTCGCCATCTTGAATAATTGTATAGCGCATTGTCAGGCTCCGAACATGGCGCCGCCGTCATAGTCGTAGAAACCGCGGCCGGTCTTGCGGCCGAGATGGCCGGCGGCGACCATGCGGCGCAGCAGCGGCGGTGCCGCGGCGCGGGGATCTTGCGTCACCGGATGGAAGGCCTCGCAAAGCCGCACCTGGGTGTCGAGGCCGATCAGGTCCAGCAACTCGCAGGGGCCCATGCGGTAGCCGAGCGCGGCCTTGATCGCGGTGTCGATGTCCGCCGGGCTGGCGACGCCCGCCTCGACCGCGCGGATGACGTCGTTGTTGAAGGGCACCAGCAGGGCGTTGAGGATGAAGCCCGGCTTGTCCTGGGTGCGCACGGGTGTCTGGCCGCAGGCCTCCGTCCAGGCCCAGGCGGCGGCGAAGGTCTCGTCGGAGGTGTTGAGGCCGGGCGAGACCTCGATGAGCTTCATCAGCTGCGCCGGCAGGCAGAAATGCATGCCGACCACCTTGTCCTGGCGATCGCAGCCGGAGGCGATCTCGCTGATCGAGAGCGTCGAAGTGTTGGAGGCGAAGATCGT
>CAZKTK010000298.1:0-4687 GCA_964555535.1 uncultured Rhodospirillaceae bacterium | reverse complement strand
GCGCGTGGTCCTGGAACTGGGCCGGCGAGACATTGACCCAGACCGGCACCGTCAGGGCGCCCTTGCGCGCCCAGTCGCCAAGCTGGACGCAGGTGCGGTCGAGTGCCCAGCCGCCGATGGCGAGGATCATTCCCGTGGCTTCGGCATGGGCGATGAACTCTCCCGGCGCGACGAGGCCGCGTTCCGGGTGGTTCCAGCGCAGCAGCGCCTCGCCGCCTATCACGGAGCCGTCGGCAAGGCTGACCTTGGGCTGGTAATGCAGGGCAAACTCGTCTTGCGCCAAGGCCCGGCGCAGCCCCTGGCCAAGGCGCAATGTGTGGTGCGCCTCCTCCCCCATTTCGCGGGAATAAAAGGCGGCGCAGCCTCGCCCCAACGACTTCGCGCGGTACAGCGCCAGATCCGCGCCCTTGAGCAGGTCTTCCGCCTTCTTCGCATGGTCGGGGTATAGCGTGATGCCGATGGAGCCGCCGGTATGCAGGGCCTGGCCGTTCGACATGACCGGTTCGGCGAGCACTGCCTCGATCTCTTGTACCAGCGCGCTTGCCTGCTCGGCTTCTTCGATGTCGGGGTGGATCACCGCGAACTCGTCACCGCCGATACGCGCCACGAACCCATCCGCCGGCAGGCACGCGGACAATCGCGCCGCCACTTCACATAGCAAGCGGTCGCCGACGGCGTGGCCGAGGGTATCGTTGACGGTCTTGAAGTGGTCGAGGTCGATGAGCAGCAGCGCCACTTTGCCGCGGTCGGCCAGGGCCACCGCGTCCCGCAGGCATGCGAGAAAACCCGCGCGCCCGGGCAGGCCGGTCAAGGAGTCCCTGTCGGCCGGATCGACGTCGGTAACCGGTTCGGCGATCAGCAGCGTGTACTTCTTGCCGCCGTCGTCGAGGGGCGTCTCGCGCATAGTGGCCGGCAACAGGGATCCGTCGCGGTGTCGCAGCCGGCCCGCGTCCCGGTCCAGCACGGCGGTCAATGACATCCCCTGCAGGGCGTCCGCCGAATCGTAGCCGAGCACTCGGGCGCCGTGAGCATTGCAGAACAGAACCTGTTCGCCGCTGAGCACGAGAACCAAGGTGGGTGTCAGCTCGAGCAAGTCTCGATACCGCGCCTCGCTCAGCTGCAGTTCGCGGGCGCGGGCGTGGTCCGCGGAGACATCGGCCCATCCGATCACCGTGCTGCCGTCCGTGAGCTTCGCGGCGGACACGCGGTACCAGCGTCCGGGCGCCGCTTCCACGACATCGCTCCATTCGCCGTCGCCTTGCCGGGCAAGGTGGTGTGCAAGCCAGGCGCTGGGATCGTCCGTGGCAGATGCGATAGCTCCGGCCGCCACTGCCGCCTGCATGAGCGTTTCGTACGGTGTGCCCGGCACCATCAGGTGCGACACGGCCGGCAGCACCGCTGCAAAGGCGTCGTTGCAGGCGTGCATCGTGTCGGCCTTGTCCCACAGTGCAATCGCCAGGGCATTGTCAGGGTTTGATGTCACGGCCTCGCCGTCGTCGGTTTCCTCGCATGCGAATCTAGAGCATTATTCGTCGCCTTAGAATGGAATTCACGGTGGCGCGACACCGTCGGAGAGCGTCATGTGCGGCCGATACTCCCTGACCACACCCGAGGAAGCACTTGTCGGCCTGTTCGAGGCAGGCCCGCTCGAAGGCCATGCGCCGCGTTTCAATGCCGCGCCTGCGCAAACGCTGCCGGTGGTGCGCCTTGATAGTGACGGTGCGCGCCAGTGGGCCTGGTTGCGCTGGGGTCTGGTGCCGTCCTGGGCCAAGGACCCGGCGATCGGCAACCGCATGATCAACGCGCGGGCGGAAACCGTGGCGGAGAAGCCGTCGTTTCGCGCCGCCTTTCGCCGCCGCCGCTGCCTGGTGATAGCGGACGGTTTTTACGAATGGCAGGCGCGCGACGGCGCCAAGCAGCCGTACCACATCGCGCTGGCCGATGGCGGGCCGATGGCATTTGCCGGGCTTTGGGAGCGCTGGGATGGGGATGCCACCCTGGAGACCTTCACCATCCTCACGACAGAGGCCTCGCCGGACATCGCGCCCATCCATCACCGCATGCCGGTGATACTCGCACCGGCGCATTATTCCGTCTGGCTTGGGGCGGAGGATGCGGGCTTGCTCGCCGGCCTGTTGGTGCCCGGCGGCGGTGTCGAACTGGTGGCGAGGGCGGTCAGCCGGCACGTCAACAATCCGCGGCACGATGACGCCGACTGTCTGGCGTCAGAGGATCAGTTGCCGAGGTAGTCCGGATCCTGCCTCAGGCTGGCTTCCAGCATCTGCTGCACCGTGTTGCCGTGCTCCGCCATCTGCGGGTTGTTGGTCAGGAACTTGCGGACCAGGGCATATATCTTGACCTTGGCACCTGGATATTTGCGTACGTAGCGGGAGAGATCTCTGACAAGAATCTCCCGTTCGCCCGGGTTCAGCTCCTGAATGGCGCGCAGCATGAGCTTGGTACCCGCGACCTCGGGCGGAGAGGAAGAGCGCACGGCGCCGCGGCTGTCCTCGATGCGCTCGCGCACTTGCTCACGCGGCGTCAAGGTGCGGTCATCGTCGGGCCCGGAATTGACAAGATCGGAGAGCCCGAACTTTTCGGCCCGGGTCGATGCCGTGTCGTTGCTCAGATGCCCCACGGTGAGGCCGATGCCGAGACCAAGCAAGGAAACGGCGCCCACGATCCCAACAATGGTTCCCGTGCTGGTGATCCTGGCTCGCTCTTTGCCACGTCTCGATACCTGAGCCATGCTCTCGTCTACCCTGCTGCGGGTTAACAGCGCCTTACCGGCCGGTCAGCCAAGGGTTGCCGCCACTTCCGGATAGGTTTCGGCAAGCATCTCACGTACGGGGCCACGGATCAGGGCAAGTTCCTCAGCGCTTGGCGCGGGCGTCTGTGCCACATCGCCGGCGTGGGCGAAGGTGAAGCCCGTGGCCGCTTCGACCTCTTGCAGATCATGGCCGGGGTGCAGACTTTCAAGGCCGAAACGCGCCGCGGCCTTGTCGAAATGAAATATGGCGCGGCTGGTTACCAGCGCACTCGGTCCGCCGGGACGATAGACGCCTTCCGGACCGCTGCCGGGGGCACTGACGAAGTCGACTTTCGGCACCAGGACCCTGGGGCTGTGCTCTTCGCGGAAGAGGACGACGTTCGGCACCATGTAGTACAGGTAGGCCGAGCCGAAATTGCCGTGAAAACGCACGCTGAGTTCCGGATATTCGCCGACACCGACAAGATTGATGTTGCCGCTGCCGTCAATCTGTCCGCCGCTCAGGAAGAACACATCCACGCGCCCGCGTCCGGCCGCATCGAATATCTCGCGCCCGCCGTCAGCATGGCGATAGAAGCGCTCGCTGCCGAGCACGGTGATGCGCAGGCGGTGGCCGCTGCGCTCGCGCGCCAGCATGGCGGCGGCGGCGGGAACCGGCGAAATGGCACCGGCAACCACATGGCCGTGGTCCGGAAGCCGCCGCGCAAGCACTGCGATCAGCAGTTCGCGGTCGCTATAGGGGCGGGTCGGCATCGGCTATTCGGCAGCGACGGCCTGTTCGCTGAGCACGTGTTCGTCCAGGTAGGCGGCAAAGCCGGCGGCGGTCTTCGCCTGCTTGGCGTAGGCGCTCACATGCGCTCCATCGGGGCCATAGAGGTTGGCGAAGCCGACCGGCCAGGCGCCCCTGGGGCAGGTGGCGACATGGTCGATATATAGCGAGGATATGGTGCCTGCTGCGGTCGCCGGATCGTCCAGCAGGCTGCCGCTGACGCGCTTCTCCACCGTCGCCAGCGTGATGCGCGCGGCATGGGCCATGGTCAGGACCTCGCGCCGCAGGCCGATCCAGACATTGCCCTCGTCATCGGCGCAGGCGGCGTGGATCAGGGCGACATCCGGCGTGATGGCCGGCAACAAGGCAATGGGATCGCGCGTGCCCTCGGGCGCGAAAGGATTGTCGATCAGCTTCCAATCGTCGCGAAGGCGCTGCACGTCGGAGCCGATGAGGCCGCGAAGCGGGATGAAGGGAATGCCTTTCTCGGCCGCCTGCAGGGCTGCGTGAATGGCCGGGCAGGTGGTCTCGCGGATACCGATGGCATTCTCGCCCGCGGCGGTCCGGAAGGCCGGCGCCCCGCCATATTCACCCAGGTTTACGGCAGCGCTTTCGATTTCCGCCACGCAACCGGCCCCGATCAGCAAATCAGCCGCCAAGCCGCTTGTGGGGCCGCCGATAAGCGTGAGACCTCGCGCGCCTTTGCGAATCAAGGCCCGGACGGCGGCCATGGGCACGCCGTTCGCGTCGGTGGGCATGATCACGGAAGCGCCGTCGGGGATCGCCTCGACCAGGCTGTCGGCATCGCTTCTGTACAGACTCATGGGTCGTTTCCTTTCTGTACGGGCCGCGGTCAGAATAGCCGAATCCCTGTGCTTATAGGCGAAGCCGGCAGGGCTGTCGAATTCGCGCGGGTCTGGGTTGCAGGCGCGGGTGTTTCCAAAGGTCCCAAAAAGCCCCATATTCCGAGATGGTTATCAGCGCTACTGTCGCGTCGAGTGGGCTGCGGGCAAGAAGCAGTAAGCAGCCGATCGATCATAAGACCAAAATAAGGGCCGGAATGGCACAAAACGCATGAGACTGAAGACGACAATTTTCAGCACTGTCCTGATCGCCGCCGTGCTCGGCGGCGGGGCCTATGGCATGAA
>CAZKTK010000297.1:0-4702 GCA_964555535.1 uncultured Rhodospirillaceae bacterium | reverse complement strand
GCTGGCTGGGCGAACAGGCGGAGGCCCTTGGCGTCGAGATCTATCCCGGCTTCGCGGCGGCCGAAGTGCTCTACGACGAAGACGGCGGCGTCAAAGGTGTGGCGACAGGCGACATGGGCATCACCAAGGCAGGCGAGCCCGGTCCCAACCACCAGCCCGGCATGGAGCTGCACGGCAAGCTCACTGTGTTCGCCGAAGGCTGCCGCGGCAGTCTCGGCAAGACGCTGATTGCGCGCTACGAGCTGGCCGGCGACCAGCCCCAGACCTACGGCATCGGCCTCAAGGAGCTCTGGGAGATCGACCCGGCCAGGCACAAGCCCGGTCTGATCATGCACACCGCCGGCTGGCCGCTGGACAGCAAGACCTATGGCGGCTCGTTCCTCTATCACCTGGAGGACAATCTGGTCTCGGTCGGCTTCGTCATCGGGCTCGACTACGCCAACCCCTATCTCAGCCCCTACGAAGAGTTCCAGCGCTTCAAGACCCACCCCAAAGTGCGCGATGTCTTCGAAGGCGGTCGCCGCGTGGCCTACGGCGCGCGGGCGCTCAACGAGGGCGGCGCCCAATGTCTGGCGAAACTGGCTTTCCCCGGCGGCGTGCTGGTGGGCTGCGAGGCCGGCACCCTCAACATGCCCAAGATCAAGGGCACCCACACGGCGATGAAGTCGGGCATGCTGGCGGCGGAAGCCATCTTCGACGCCTTCGAGACCGGCGCCGACGAGGAATCGGGACCGCTGACCCTCGACGGCTATGCCGAGAGCTTCCGCGCCTCCTGGGCCTGGGACGAGCTCTATCGCGCCCGCAACGTCCGCCCCTCGTTCAAGTGGGGCCTGTGGGGCGGCACGCTCTACACCGGCATCGATCAGCTCTTGCTGCGGGGACGCGCACCGTGGACCCTGCGCCACGCCCACACCGACCATGCGGCGACGCGCCCGGCCAAGGAATACCAGCCCACCGCCTATCCCAAGCCGGACGGCACGCTCACCTTCGACCGCCTGACCAACGTCTCGTTCTCGGCCACCAACCACGAGGAAGACCAGCCCTCGCACCTCAAGCTCGCCGACGAGGCTGTACCCATCGCCACCAACCTCGCCACCTTCGAGGCGCCCGAGCAACGCTACTGCCCGGCCGGCGTCTACGAGATCATCGAGGAGGATGGCGAAGCGCGCCTCCAGGTCAACGCCCAGAACTGCCTCCACTGCAAGACCTGCGACATCAAGGACCCGACCCAGAACATCACCTGGACCGTCCCCGAAGGCGGCGGCGGCCCGAACTATCCGAATATGTGATTGGACTCCCCATGACCGACGCCCCCATCAGTCGTTTTCCCGTGCTCGATGTCGCAGAACTTCCCGACGATTTGCGCGAGCGCATTCTTGCCGTGCAGGAGAAGGCGGGGTTCGTGCCGAACGTGTTTCTGGCCATGGCGCACCGGCCGGAGGAACTGCGCGCTTTCCTCGCCTTTCACGACGCGCTGATGGACAAGGAGGGCGGTCTCAGCCAGGCCGAGCGCGAGATGATCGTGGTTGCCACGTCGGGCGCTAACAATTGCCAGTATTGCGTTGTCGCGCACGGGGCCATTCTGCGCATCCGCGCCAAGGATCCGCTGATCGCCGACCAGGTCGCCATCAACCATCGCAAGGCGGATATCACGCCGCGCCAGCGCGCCATGCTCGACTTTGCCATGAAGGTGGCACTCGAGTCGGCCGCCGTCGGCGATGAGGATTACGCGGCCCTGCACGAACACGGCTTCGACGACGAGGACATCTGGGACATCGGCGCCATCACCGCCTTCTTCGCTCTATCCAACCGCATGGCCAACGTCGTTGGCATGCGCCCGAATCCGGAATTCTACGCCATGGGGCGCTGACATGAGCCAGACCTTCGCCGAACGCATGGTAGATATCTATACGGGCAGCATGCTGACCAACATGCTCGATATCGGCTACCGCACGGGCCTGATGGAAGCGGCCGCGCAAGGCCCTGCGACAAGCGCCGAGCTGGCTGAGCGGGCGGGTCTCGACGAGCGCTATGTGCGCGAATGGCTGGGTGCCATGGCGACCGGCGGCATTTTCACCTATGACGCCGAGAGCAAGGCCTACACCCTTCCGCAAGACCACGCCGCCATGCTGACCGGCGACGGCGCCAGCAATGTCGCGCCGGTGAGCGGCATCATGAACCATTTCACCAAGCATATTCCGAAGCTCGTGGACGCCTTCCGCCACGGCGGCGGCGTGCCATATGAGGACTATTGGCCGGAATTCACCTGCTGTTCGTCCGACGTCTGGCGACGCATCTTCGACGAAAAACTGGTCGACGGCTTTCTCGGCGCCGTGCCCGGGATCAACGGTCGCCTGGCCGCCGGCATCGACGTGCTCGATGTGGGCTGCGGCGATGGCCACGCGGTCAACGTGATGGCGAAGGCATTTCCGGCCTCACGCTTCCACGGCTACGACATCACCACCGCCGGGCTCGAAAGCGCCGCCGCCGAAGCCAAGCGTATGGACCTCGCCAACACGACCTTCGCACGCGTCGATGTGACCGAACTACCGACCGAACCGAAGTTCGACATGATCACTGCTTTCGATTCGATCCACGATCAGTTCGCGCCCGACGTGGTGCTGCGCAGGATCCGCGAAGCACTGGCCCCTGGCGGCACCTTCCTGATGATCGACTTCAAGTTCGCAACCGACGTCGCCGAGAATATCGGCAACCGCTTCGCACCCATCCACTACGGCATCAGCGTTATGCATTGCATGACCGTCTCGCTCGCCCAGGACGGCGCCGGGCTCGGGACCGTCTGGGGTATCGAGAAAGCCTGCGAGATGCTGGCAGACGCCGGCTTCGGCGACGTTCAGGTGGTGGACTCGCCCAGGCCGCAGAACTGCATCTACATCTGCAAGGCTTAAGCCGGCGCGTCGACGACCCGCGTCTCGAAGTTCGCCGGCGCGACGATCTCCAGCACTTCGAAATCCTCCGAGCAGTCGATCTCGCGGTGGGGCAACTGCGGCGTTTGCAGAATGGCGTCGCCCTTGCGGATGGTGCGCTCGCCCTGACCGGCATATTCGAAGCGCGCCCACCCCTGGAGCACCATGACGAACTGGAACGTGCAGTCGTGCACGTGCCACTCGTTGACCTCGTCTTCCATCTTGCGCCCATTGGCCTTGACGATATGGGCGATGTAATCGCCGTCGGTCCCGGCCTTGATACCGAGATCGCGGTAGTCGAAGATGTTGCGCAGGCCCTCTTTCCACTCGGCGTTTGTCGCCTCGTTGTGGACGAAATTCCACTCGCTCATGGCGCCTTCTCCCTGTTGGTTTGGGCCGATGCTATAGAAGAATGCGAATTCGACAAGTCGGGAAAAGGAGCGGACCATGCGATTGAGAATGCTCTTGCCACTCGCCCTGGTCGCCAGCACGGCCGCCGCAGCGGAATTGCCGTTGGAACGCATCCGTCTGCCGGAGGGCTTCACCATCTCGGTCTATGCCGAGGGCGTGGAGAACGCGCGGCAGATGGCGCTCGGCACCAACGGCACGCTGTTCGTCGGCTCGCGCTCGGCTGGCAATGTCTATGCCCTGGTGGATCGCGACGGCGACCAGCGCGCCGATGAAGGCTTTGTCATCGACTCCGGCCTGCGCATGCCGTCGGGCCTCGCATTCCGCGACGGCGCGCTCTATGTCGGTGCCATCAGCCTGATCCTGCGCTACGACGACATCGAGACCCGGCTTGACGATCCGCCCCAGCCGGTCGTCGTGAAAGGCGATCTGCCCAGCGATAGCCACCACGGCTGGAAATATCTCGGCTTCGGGCCGGACGGGAAGCTCTACGTGCCCGTCGGCGCGCCCTGCAATGTCTGCGAGCCGCCTGCGCCCTACGCCACGATCCAGCGCATGGATGCCGATGGCGACAATCTTGAAACCTTTGCCCGCGGCGTACGCAATTCGGTCGGCTTCGCTTTCCACCCGGAGACCGGCGCGCTGTGGTTCACCGACAATGGCCGCGACCATATGGGCGACAACCTGCCACCCGGCGAGCTTAACCACGCGCGCGCGCCCGGCCTGCATTTCGGCTATCCCTATTGCCACGGCGGCAGTGTCGTCGACCCGCGCTTTGGCGGCGAGGGAGCCTGCGACGGCTACGAGCCCCCGGCGCAGCCTTTGGGGCCGCACGTCGCCCCCCTCGGCATGACCTTCTATACCGGCGACATGTTCCCGCCCGCATACCGAAACCAGGTCTTCATCGCCGAACACGGCTCCTGGAACCGCTCCCAGAAGATCGGCTATCGCGTGGTGCTGGTGCGCCTGGACGAAGGCGGCAACGCCACGTCATACGAGCCCTTCGCCGAGGGTTGGCTAGAGGGCCAGTCCAACTGGGGCCGCCCCGCCGACGTGCTCGTCATGCCCGACGGCGCGCTGCTCGTCGCCGACGATCAGGCCAGTGTCATCTATCGGATTGCTTACGGGGAGTAAGTCGCGCATCTCGACACCACCTCCCCTGCACGTCTACTCTGCGCCGCGACAAAGGAAGGGCATGTGATGGCGAGTGACGGCGGCGGCACGGGCAAGACCACGGCGCAGGTGATGGCGGACGTGCTGGCGGTTTACGGCGTGGCACACCTGTACGGCCTGCCCGGCGGCGGGTCGAATCTGGAGATGATCGACGCCTGTGCGGCGCTCGGCATCGATTATGTGCTGGCCCATAC
>CAZKTK010000296.1:0-4705 GCA_964555535.1 uncultured Rhodospirillaceae bacterium | reverse complement strand
CCTTGCCGGCATCGCCGGCGCGTGCCGATTCGATGGTGGCGTTGAGCGCCAGCAGGTTTGTCTGTTCCGCGATGCTGGTTATCAGATCGACCACCTCGCCGACCTTTTGCGAGGCCTCGGCCAGCCCCCGCATGCTGTCGTCCGCTTCCTCGGCCTCCGTCACCGCGCCTTTCGCGACATTGGCCGAGTGAGCGACCTGCTGGCGAATCTCGGTAATGGAGCTGGAAAGCTCTTCCGCCGCCGTGGCCACGGTCTGGACATTGTCCGATGCCTGTTCCGCGGCGGTCGCGCATAGCGATGATCGGTTGCTCGTCTCCTTGGCGATCTCCGCCATGTCCTCGGCGGTGCCCGTCAATCTGTCCGAGGAATCGCTGAGATTGGCGAGCAATTCACTGACCTTGGTGTCGAAGTTTCCGGCCATGCTGTTCATTGCTGCCCGGCGATGTTCCTTGGCCTGTTCCTCCTTCTCCTTCTCCGCACTGAGCCTTTCCGTCCTGATCATATTGTCGCGGAAGACGCTCACCGCCGTGGCCATGGCGCCGATCTCATCCTTGCGCTCGGCTTCGAGCACCTCGGTCTCGACATTGCCTTCGGCAAGATCCCCCATGCATTCGATCATGCGCTTGATCGGTGACACGATAGCCTGGGCAAAAAACACGGCAACGGCAGTGAGAATCGCGCCCGCAGCGATCAAAGCGATCAGGATGTTGCGGCTGATCGCGCTCCAGCGCACGAGGGAATCGCCGATATCGATATCGACTTCCAATACGCCGCGCACATCGCCGAGCTGCCAGTCTGCTCGCGGCGTATCGGGGTGCGAATTGTGGCAATTGACGCAGGCATCGGCGACCATCAGGTCGGCGAGTGCCACGCGCACGATGTCGTTGTCGCCCTGCACCTCGCTGCGGGAGAACGTCGCCTCCGGATCGGCGACCAGCACATCCCAGGCCTCGGCCTGGAATGGATCCAGCTGGCGTTCGGCGCGGTTGGGAAACGGGTATTTGCTGTAAAGGGAGATGTGGATCCCTTGTTCCTGCAATTGTTCGCTCAGATCGTGGATCATTGTCGCCGGCAGGGGGATGGCGTCAGCCCGGTCCATGTGCGCGATGGCCGGGGTGACGCCGCCGCTCGCCTTGACCGGACCGATGACATGCTTGGCGTAGTAGCCGCGCAAGGTCTTGAGTTGGGTGACCGTTGCTCGGGCGGCCTGGATGGCCTCTTCATTCGCTGCCCGCTTGATGGCGCTCGGCGTAAATACAGCGAAAGCGATAACGATAACTATCGTGACAAAGGGTATGGGAAGGACAAGTTTCCAAAGAATACTTTGAGTCTTCACGAGAAACCTCCCTTGTTTGCAGCCATAGCAAAGGAGTGTCCAAGTCAATAGCTTGCGCTAAACGGGCAAAGTTCTTTCTATGACCGGTTGATAGTCTTGAATTGCCTCCAGGCTGTCTTTCGCGGCCTTGTCCATTCTAAGAATAGATGTAGGGCGAATCTAACTTCAAGCAATGAGAAGACACGCGATATGCTCGACGTGTTCTTCGAACTCCTCGTATGTGACGGGACGATCGCCATCCGCAAGGCTGGGGCCGGCGAGGGAAAGGCGGCGGATCATGACTTCTCTTGTTGCTTAGGCTGTTGCGGGCTGCCTCCGGCTCATGCCACGCCGCTTGCGCAAAGTCACGCGCATGTCTAATACCGGGGCGCCCGGAAATTCTGTCCCTATTCTCAAGGAGCGAGTCCATGAGCGAAGGCCGTGTCGGCGTCTATCCCGGAACCTTCGATCCGCCCACGCTGGGGCATATGGATATCGTCACCCGGGCCCTGCGTGTGGTCGATCGCCTGGTTGTGGCGGTGGCGGTCAATGCGGGCAAGGGACCGATGTTCAACGTCGATGAGCGCGTGGCAATGGTCGAGGACTGCCTCAAGGAGGCGGGGATCGCCGAGCGTGTATCCGTTGTGCCGTTCCGCAATCTGCTGATGCATTTCACCCTGGAGCAGGGCGCCAGCGTCATCATCCGCGGCTTGCGTGCGGTCTCGGACTTCGAGTACGAATTCCAGATGGCCGGCATGAACGCGCGCCTTGAGCCTGAGGTGGAGACCGTGTTCCTGATGGCCTCGGAGGGCATCCAGTTCATCTCCTCGCGGTTGGTGAAGGAAATCTTCCTGCTCGGCAGCGATGTGACGCCTTTTGTGCCGGAAAATGTTGCACGCCGCCTGGAGGACCATATATCTCGGCAGGACCCCGGCGAAACCTGACCTGTAACGCCGCCAGCCCGGGAGGCACTTATGCGACGTATTCTGCTTTCACTTCTCACAATAGCGAGCCTGGCCATGACCGCATCGGAAGGCACTGCCGCCGACCCCGAGAACACCCTGTATATGGATCTAGAAGCTGGCCGCGTGGTTATCGAACTCCGCCCCGACCTGGCGCCGCAGCACGTCGCCCGCATCAAGGAACTGGCGCGGGCCGAGTTCTATGACGGGCTGACTTTCCACCGCGTCATCCCGGGGTTCATGGCCCAGGGCGGCGATCCGTCCGGTAACGGCACCGGTGGCTCGGGCCAGAACATTCCGGCCGAGTTCTCGCCGCCGAACGTAGCCCAGCATCTGCGCGGCACCGCGTCGATGGCGCGCGCCCAGCACCCCGACAGCGCCGACAGCCAGTTCTTCATCTGCTTCGAGCCGGCGCCTTTCCTCGATGGCAAATACACCATCTGGGGCCAGGTGGTCGAAGGCATGGAGCATGTGGACGCGATCAAGACCGGCGAGCCCGTGCGCGATCCCGACCACATCGTCAGCATGCGGGTTGCCGCCGACGTCGATTGAGCGGCGTCGGCCGCGCCGCTCGTGCGCGTTGACGATTTCGACTTCGTCCTGCCCGACGGGCTGATCGCGGCGCGGCCGGCGCGTCCGCGCGACGCCGCGCGGCTGCTGCTGGTGGGCGAGGAATTCGAGCATCGGCGCATCCGTGACCTGCCCCGGCTGCTGGCGCCGGGCGACTTGCTGGTGGTCAACGACACCAAGGTGATACCCGCCAGGCTTCGCGGCCGCCGCGGCGAGGCCAAGGTAGAGGCCACCTTGCACAAGCGTCTCGGCGAGGGCCGTTGGCGCGCCTTCGTGCGCCCCGGCAAGCGGGTGCGCGAGGGCGACGAGCTTGTCTTCGCGGACGGTCTTACCGGGCGCGTGACGCAGCGGCCGTCGGGGCGCGAGGCCGATCTCGATTTCGCCATGACCGATGCCGCCTTGCAGGCGGCGCTGGCGCGTCATGGCGCCATGCCCCTGCCGCCCTATATTCCCCGCCCCGACGGTGCCGATGCGCAGGATCGGGACGATTATCAGACCCTGTTCGCGGCCGAGCCGGGCGCGGTCGCGGCGCCGACCGCGGCACTGCATTTCACGCCGGACCTGGTGGCAGCCCTCGAGGCGCGCGGCGTGGAGATCGCCAAGGTGACCCTGCATGTGGGGGCTGGCACGTTCCTCCCCGTCGACGTGGAAGATACGGACGACCATCGCATGCACAGCGAATATGGCGAGGTATCGGCGCAGACGGCGGACAAGGTCAACGGGGCGGCGCGTGTGGTGGCTGTGGGCACGACAGTGCTGCGTATCCTGGAGAGCGCTGCCGGTGACGACGGTGTCGCGCCGTTTGCAGGCGAGACCGATATCTTCATCACCCCCGGTTTTCGGTTCCGCGCGGTAGATCGTCTGCTAACGAACTTCCACCTGCCGCGCTCCACGCTCTTCATGCTGGTCTCCGCCTTTGCCGGGCTCGAGCGCATGCAGGCGGCCTATGCCGAAGCCATCGCCGAGCGCTATCGCTTCTACTCCTATGGCGATGCCTGCCTGCTGTCGCGGAGCGCACCATGACGGCATTCGCCATCACGGTAACGGCGCGTGACGGCGCGGCGCGCACGGGCCGGTTGGAAACCGCGCACGGGCCCGTGCTGACGCCCGCCTTCATGCCCGTCGGCACCGCAGGTACCGTCAAGGGCGTGCTGCCCGAGGCGGTGGCCGCGACCGGGGCCGACATCGTTCTCGGCAACACCTATCACCTGATGCTGCGCCCCGGCGCGGAGACGGTGGAGCGCCTCGGGGGCTTGCGCCGCTTCATGGGCTGGCCGGGGCCGGTGCTGACCGATTCCGGCGGCTTCCAGGTGATGTCGCTGGCGGATTTGGGCACGCTCGACGAGGACGGTGTCGACTTCCAGTCCCATATCGACGGCAGCCGCCACCGCCTGACGCCGGAAAGCGCCATGGAGATCCAGCACCGCCTGGGCTCGACCATCACCATGGCGCTCGACGAATGCACCCCTTATCCGGCCTCCGAGGAACAGGTCGCGGAATCGATGCAATTGTCCATGCGCTGGGCCGCGCGTTGCCGCGAGGCTTTCGTTGCGCGTGAGGGTTTTGCGCTGTTCGGCATCGTCCAGGGCGGGGTCTATCCGGCCCAGCGCCAGGCCTCGGCCGAGGCATTGCTGGACATCGGCTTCGACGGTTATGCCATCGGCGGCCTGGCGGTGGGCGAGGGGCCGGAACTGCTGCGGGAAATCACGGCCTCCACCGTGGCGCTGCTGCCCGAGGACCGGCCGCGCTATCTGATGGGCGTGGGCCGACCCGAGGACATTGTTGCGGCCGTGGCTGCGGGCATCGACATGTTCGATTGCGTGCTGCCGACGCGCTCGGGCCGCACCGGCCAGGCCTT
>CAZKTK010000295.1:0-4718 GCA_964555535.1 uncultured Rhodospirillaceae bacterium | reverse complement strand
TATGCCGATCGCACGGACGACGTGGAGTCCACCGCGTCATAGTCAAGTTGGCTTCGGACTTGACGAATCGGCTCGCCACAGCCACCTAGAAGTATCTCCGCTCGGCCGTCCGGCCAGCGGCAATGCGCCCGGCGTACGCCGGGGCCGGTGACAGTGCGAGAATCATGACCAAACCTTCTCCTGCGACGCTTTATCCCGTTCTTCCTTTGCGCGACATCGTGGTCTTTCCCCACATGATCGTGCCGCTCTTCGTTGGCCGCGACAAATCCGTACGCGCCTTGGAGGAGGTGATGAAGAACGACAAGCAGATCCTGCTCGTCACCCAACGGGACGCCGGCATGGACGATCCGGCGACGGACGACATTTTCACCGTCGGTACCGTCGGCACCGTCTTGCAGCTCCTGAAACTGCCGGACGGAACGGTGAAGGTTATGGTCGAGGGCGGTGCGCGCGCAAGTATCGAGCGCTACACCCGTATCGACGACTATTTCGAGGCCCTCGCGGTGCTCATGGACGAGCGCGAAGAGGACCCGGCCGAGATCGAGGCCCTGGCTCGCTCGGTCAGCTCCCAGTTCGAGAATTACGTCAAGCTGAACAAGAAGGTTCCGCCTGAGGTCCTGGTTTCGCTGAATCAGATCGAGGAGCCGAGCCGGCTGATCGACACCATCGCGTCGCACCTTGCCATCAAGATCGCTGAGAAGCAGGAGCTGCTGGAGATCGAGTCGGTGCGCGAACGTCTGGAGCGGGTCTACGCCATGATCGAAGGCGAGATCGGCGTCATGCAGGTGGAAAAGCGCATTCGCTCGCGGGTCAAGCGACAGATGGAGAAGGCCCAGCGCGAGTACTACCTCAACGAGCAAATGAAGGCGATCCAGAAGGAGCTTGGCGAGGGCGAGGACGGCAAGGATGAGATTGCCGAGCTTGAAGAAGCGATCGAGAAGACCAAGCTCAGCGCCGAGGCGCGCGACAAGGCCCTGGCCGAGCTCAAGAAGCTGCGCAATATGAGCCCGATGTCGGCCGAAGCGACGGTGGTGCGCAATTATCTCGACTGGATGCTGGCGATTCCGTGGAAAAAGCGCACCCGAATCAAGAAGGACTTGGTGCGCGCTCAGGCGATCCTCGACGAGGACCATTATGGCCTGGAGCGGGTCAAGGAGCGCATCGTCGAATATCTGGCGGTGCAACTCAGGGCCAAGAAGATGCGCGGACCGATTCTGTGCTTTGTCGGACCGCCCGGCGTGGGCAAGACGTCTTTGGGCAAGTCGATTGCCCGGGCGACGGCACGTAACTTCGTGCGTATCAGCCTAGGCGGTGTGCGCGACGAAGCGGAGATTCGCGGCCATCGCCGGACCTATATCGGCTCCCTGCCGGGCAAGATCATCCAGGGCATGAAGAAGGCGAAGTCGTCGAATCCCCTGTTCCTGTTGGACGAGGTGGACAAGATGGGCGCCGATTTCCGCGGCGATCCGGCGGCGGCCCTCTTGGAAGTGCTCGATCCTGAGCAGAACCTCGCCTTCAATGACCATTATCTCGAGATCGATTACGACCTCAGCGAAGTCATGTTCATCACGACGGCGAACACGCTACGCATCCCGCCGGCATTGCTCGACCGCATGGGGACCATCCAGCTCGGCGGGTACACCGAGGAAGAGAAGCTGGAAATCGCCAAGCGGCACCTGATCCCGAAGCAAGTCGAGCGGCATGGCCTGAAGGACGGGGAGTGGTCCATCTCCGACGATGCCCTGCGCGACGTGGTGCGGCTCTATACCCGCGAGGCAGGTGTACGCAATCTCGAGCGCGAGGTCGCCAATCTGACCCGCAAGGCGGTGAAGGAGATTCTGCTCGCCGTTGCGGACGGCAAGTCGGTGCAGAAACGCGACGAAAGCGAGAAGCACCAAGTCAAGGTTACCCGGCGCAATCTGGCCAAGTATGCCGGCGTGCCGAAATACCGCCACGAGGAAGCCGACAGCGAGCCGCTGACCGGTGTGGTTACAGGCCTTGCCTATACGGATACCGGCGGTTCTCTGCTTTCGATCGAAACCGCAGTAATGCCGGGCAAGGGCCGCCGCACGATAACGGGGCAACTCGGCGATGTGATGCAGGAATCGGTGCAGGCGGCCGTATCCTACGTTCGCTCGCGCGCCACGGAGTTCGGCATCGAACCGCCATTGTTCGAAAAGCGCGATCTTCATGTGCACGTGCCCGAGGGTGCGACACCGAAGGACGGCCCGTCTGCCGGGATCGCCATCACGACATCGATCGTTTCGGCATTGACGGGGATCAGCGTCCGTCATGATGTTGCCATGACCGGTGAGGTAACTTTGCGCGGTCGCGTGTTGCCTATCGGCGGGCTGAAGGAAAAGCTCCTTGCGGCGCTGCGCGGCGGAATCACGACCGTGTTGATTCCGAAGGACAATGAGAAGGATCTGGCCGATATGCCTGATAACGTTAAGCGAAAGCTGACGATTGTTCCGGTGGCGATGGTCGGCGAGGTGCTCGAACAGGCCCTGACCGGACTGCCCGTTCCCATCGAATGGGAGGAGGATGAGGCAGCATCCCTGGCGGTCGATAAGGACGAGGGTGAGGGCGACGCAGTCGTAACCCATTAAAAACGGCCTTTCTTGGCGGGTTTTGGGGATGTTTGAATTGACGCATTGTCAGCCCCGCCGTAGAGTGTGCCTTACCGGGTAGCGGCCCGTAGCGGCCAAATTTCAGAGATTCCAGCACCACCAGAGGGGGGTCCCGCTTATGAATAAGAACGATCTCGTCGCGGCTGTTGCCGACGCGGCTGACCTGTCGAAAACCGATGCGACAGGCGCAGTAGATGCGGTCTTCGACACGATTACCGCAGCATTGAAGAAAGATGACGATGTCCGATTGGTCGGCTTTGGCACTTTCAGTGTCACTCGCCGCGCGGCGTCGGAAGGCAGAAATCCACGCACGGGTGAGAAGATCAAAATTGCGGCTTCGAACCAGCCAAAATTCAAGGCCGGCAAAGGCCTGAAGGATTCCGTCAACTAGCCTTATCGGGCGACGGTAAAGACAAACATGCCGGCCTCTTCACGGAGGCCGGCATCGTTTTTTTGCAGGCTACCGCGGCCGTGATTCTGTCGGGCGATTAGCTCAGCTGGGAGAGCGCCTCGTTTACACCGAGGAGGTCGGCGGTTCGATCCCGTCATCGCCCACCACCATCTATGAGGCGCCCCGCTCCGAGGGTTGGCTGTCGCCGGCCTGTCGCCGCGCCAGTTTCTCTATAAGTCGCGCGGCGACTCCGGGCCGCGTATAAGGGCAGACGGCGATGCATATCCCACAGGCGAGATGTTCGCCGAAGAAAGGGATGCATTTGTCGAAATCGACATACCATTTCCTTGTGCCACGAACCGTTTGCATCTCGTGCGAGATTGCCCCGGGCGGGCAGGCATCACGGCATATCCGGCAGGTCAGGCAGAATGTATCCGCTCCGAACGAGTCGGCGCTATCCGATTGGAGCGGCAGGTCGGTCGCGACCGCGGAGAGGCGGAACCCGGATCCGTAGGTCCGGTTGATGAGAGACCCGTGCTTGCCGAGCTGGCCGAAGCCGGCTTTGATGGCGGCCGGGATCATATTCAAGGCGCCCGCCATCGGGCCCGGAAAGGCTGTCGCGGCGTAGCCAAGCGAGCGAATATGGTTGGTCAGCCGCGCCGTGACGCGGGCGGCACGATTGTATTGATCATGGAGATCGTAATAGGGCTCCGGATTGGCTTCGCTGCCAGGAGCCTGACTGAGCCGCGCATAATCATGGGCGACCCCTATGATCACCAGGTTCGGTTCTTCGACCGTCTCGCCGTCATAGACATATTCCGGCTTGACCTCGGTTATGCCTACCAGATCCGCCTCGTCGGCGAGCACGTATGACTTGATCGCGGCGGTCCAGTGGGATGCGTCGCCAAACTGGCGCTGCGCGGCTTGGGGCTGCAACGCCGGACCGCGATCGACATTGGGATTGCGAAACGAGCGGTCTTCCATCGAGTCCGGACGAAAGGCAGAGACGATGTATCGCTGCAACGCGCCATGGGATTGCCGTTCCGGCGGGTGCCAGAAAAAGCGGGAGGGCGGCCTCTGCTCGGTTTCGCCGAGACCATTGACCGCATTCCCCGAAATGCCGGGGAGCTTGTCCAGGATATCCTGTCGCGGCCGATAATCGTGCTTGCGCCGTGATCGTGGCATGGTTTTCCGCCGTTCTATCGTTACCAGCCAACGATAACGCCCCATCGCGGACCGCCGCGAGCCCTGATGTGGTTTAATGCGGCAGCGTTATGGCTCCATAGGCTAAGTGACGGCATCTGGCGCCAGCGGGCAGGCACTAACCTGAGGAGATGGTCGATATGGGATACCCAATGCGCAGTTCCATTATTGCCGGCATTACGGCATTTGTGGGTTTGGTCATTATTGGGGGAGCGAAAGCGGAGGAGTTTGCCTTGGGCTCTGCGGACGCACCCGTGACCTTGATCGAATACGCCTCGATGAGCTGCCCGCATTGTGCACGTTTCCACAAGACCGTGCTGCCGTGGCTGAAAGAGACCTATATCGAGCCGGGCACGGTGCGCATCGTCTATCGCGACTTTCCGCTCAACCGCTCCGCCCTGTATGGCGCCGTGGCCGTCCATTGCATTGAGCGCGACAAGGCTGCGCATTCCGATGAAAACGGCCACCGATTCCGACGGAAAGCGGCCACCTGT
>CAZKTK010000294.1:0-4718 GCA_964555535.1 uncultured Rhodospirillaceae bacterium | reverse complement strand
GTCGAACGCGACCGCCGCGCCGTCGCCGCGCTTGCCGATCTGGTGGAACTGGCCCACGGACGCCTGCGCCTGATCGAAGGCGATGCCCTGGATCTCGACGCAACGACGCTCACCGCCGCGCCCCGTGCCGTCGTGGCCAACCTGCCCTACAATATCGCGACACCGCTGCTGATCGGCTGGTTGCATGCCATCGCGGCAGCGCCACAGGCATTTACGAGCCTTACACTGATGTTTCAGAAGGAAGTCGCGGCACGACTGTCAGCAGCGCCGGGCAGCCGCGCTTACGGCCGTCTCAGTGTGCTCACCCAATGGCTTTGCGAGGCTCGGCGCCTGTTCGACGTGCCGGCCCGCGCCTTCACGCCACCGCCCAAGGTCACCTCCAGCGTGGTTCAGCTGACGCCCCGCCCTGCCCCGCTCGCCGAAGCCGATATCGCCAGCCTGGAAGCGGTGACTCGCGCAGCGTTCGGCCAGCGGCGCAAGATGCTGCGCTCGAGCCTCAAAGCTTTGACCGGTGATGTCGCGGCATTGCTGGAGAACGCAGAGGTTGCCGGGGACGCGCGGGCCGAGACGTTGAGCGTCGCCCAGTTCTGCGCTCTCGCTCGAGCCTATTCGCCCTGAAGCTCGGCCACGAAACGGCTGAGATCGATATAGCGGTCGCGGCGCAGCCGCGCGGCGGTGAGGACCGACATGACCTCCGCCACGGCCTGCTCGATATCGTGATTGATCACCACGTAGTCATATTCCGCCCAATGGGTCATTTCGGCCGCAGCCTTGGCCATGCGATTCGCCACAACCTCGGCGCTGTCCTGGGCTCGATTGGTTAGCCGGCGCTCCAATTCCGCGGTCGACGGCGGCAAGATGAACACCTTGACCACATCGTCGCCCATCGCCTCGCTCAGCTGCTGCGCGCCTTGCCAGTCGATATCGAAAAGCACATCGCGCCCCTGCTCTAGGGAGCTCAGGACCGGGCCGCGCGGCGTGCCGTAATGATGATCGAACACCTTGGCATGCTCGAGCAGCTCGCCATTGGCGATCATGGCGTTGAATTCGCCCTGCTTGACGAAGCGATAGTCCTCGCCGGGCACCTCACCGGGCCGCATGGGCCGCGTGGTCGCCGACACCGACATCCACAAACCCGGATCCGCAGCCAGAAGGCGGCGCGAAATGGTCGTCTTGCCGGCACCGGATGGCGAAGACAGGATCAACATAAGGCCGCGACGGGTGACCTGGGTATCAGCGCTCACGGGCGTATCCTCATTCAACGTTCTGCACCTGCTCGCGCAGGCGGTCGACAGCGGCCTTCAGGTCCAGGCCGATAGCGGTCAGAGCCACATCGGAGGATTTCGAGCAGAGGGTATTGGCCTCTCGATTGAATTCCTGACAGAGAAAATCGAGACGGCGGCCGATAGCGCCCCCCTCTGCCAACAAATCGCGCGCAGCGGCAACATGGGCATGCAGGCGATCTATCTCCTCGCGGATATCGGCCTTGGCAGCAAGCAGCGCCACTTCCTGGGCGAGGCGCTCCTCGGGCAAGGCGGGCACCGCCTCGGATAGCTCTCCAAGCTGGGCTTCGAGACGCGCGCGCAAGGCAGCCGGCTGCGCCTCTGCGCTGGCCGCCGCCTGTTCGGTGCCATCGGCAATCTCGGCCAGCAGCGCCTCCAGGACCTCGGCAAGCCGCGCACCCTCGTCGCGCCGCGCTTCGCAAAGGGCCGCAACGGCGGTATCGAAGCCTGTCAGCATCGCTGCGTGGCGCGCCTCGACCGCATCCTCCTGTTCCGCTTCGGGCTCGATGGCGCCCGGCAGGGCCATCAGAGCGTCAAGCCCCGGCGGCGGCAATGCCAACTCATCGGCAAGGGCGCGCGTCTCGGCTGCCATTTCGGTCAGAAAAGCCCGGTTGAGCCGCATCGGCGCCACTGCCGCTGCCCGCCGCGCCACCAGGCCTACGGAAATGCTGCCACGGGTGACATGCTCGCTTAGGCGCCGCCGCAATTCCGGCTCCAGCGCGTCATTGCCTTGGCCCAGGCGGCAGCGCAGGTCCAGGCCGCGATTGTTGACGCTCTTGATCTCCCAGACCCAGTCATGGCCCTGGTGGTGGCCCTGGCAACGGGCGAACCCTGTCATACTAGCTACGGCCACCGATACGCTCCGATCAGATCACCCGCCCTGGGGGCAAGATATACGGCCCCGGGACTCGCGACACAAGCTACTCGAAGACCTCGCGCCCGGTCTCCCCGTGCTTGATCCTGTCCCAATCATAGGTGACGCCAAGGCCCGGTCCGTCGGGCACGGGAACGCAGCCGTCGGCATCCACGTTGTCCAGCTGGTCACCATAGTCGCAGGCATAGACGGGCGGCTGGAAGCCGTTCCAGGCGTCGGGGCGGACCAGGCCGAGCTCGTAGAAGAGCGTGTTGGGGATGGCCGCCATGCAATGGCGATGGATGGGTGCCGCGGTGTGCAGCTGCACTTCCATGCCCAGCGCCTCGGCGAAACGCGCAAGCTTGATCGTGCCGGTGATCCCGCCATCCATTTCCGGATCGATATGCAAGATGTCGGTGCCGCCGGCCAGCACGAAATCCGCCTTCTGTTCGAAGCCCCGTATGTGTTCGGCTATCATCAGTGGCGTGCGAACGAACTCGCGCAGGCGCTTGTGGGCAACCGCGCTCGACGAGGCATCGCGATAGGGGTCCTCGTACCAATAAAGGCCGAGGTCGTCGCAGGCGCGCCCGACCTCGACCGCATCGAGGAACGAGCGCAGGCTGGAAGCCGGATCGGTCATCAGCTTGATGGCCGTGCCGACACGGTCGCGAATCGCCGTCATGATGGCGATCTCGCTCTCGGGCTTGCCATCCATGAAACCGTGGATCTTGAAACCCGGAAAGCCGCGCGCGACGCAATCCTCGGCGAAGTCGGCATAGGCCTCGACGCTGTCCAGCCCGCCGGGCGCGGACTGGCCGGGATAGGTGCTGGCATAGGCCGGCAGGCGCTCGCGATAGCCGCCGAGCAGGCGCGCCACCGGGGCGTCGTATTTCTTGCCCGCAAGGTCCCACAGCGCCGCATCCAGGGCCGCAATGCCGAGCTTGTCGAAGTGGCGCCAGCAAAGCTTGAGATCCTCGAAAATCTTCTCGCGGCTCTCCGCATCGCGGCCGATCAGGCCCGGCGCCATCTCCTTGACCTGGGCCAGGGCATGGCCGGTGCCGCCAAGGTGGGGGATATAGCTGCCCGCGAGGCCGTCATCGGTCTCGACCGTCACGGCAAACTTGGAGAAACGGTGCTTGCCGCCCTTCTCGAAGATCATCGGATTGGCGGCAAAGTCCTCCAGCTCGTAAGCGAAGCTTTGCACGACGATGCGCTCGATGGTGCTCATTCGGGGCCTCTTGGCGGTTGGCGGCGTTGATGAGCAGTCATAAGCCGCCGCCGCGGCATCGGCAAGCGCTATTGCGGTGGGCGGCCGCTCTGCTATTCTACGATTGCCATGACAACAACCGAGCTTCCCCTGGCGGGCATTGTGGTGCTCGACCTTGGCCAAATCTATCAAGGCCCCTATGCGGGCTTCCTCGCCGCCAAGGCGGGCGCCGAGGTCATCAAGATCGAGCCGCCCCATGGCGAGCCCCTGCGCCGGCGCTCGGGCGTGCGCGGCGGCTCGGTGCCGCTCGCCATGCTCAACGGCAACAAGCGGGGCGTCACCCTCGACCTCAAGCAGGAGGCCGGGAAGGATCTCTTCTGTCGCATGGTGCAGCGCGCCGACGTGCTGATCGAGAACTTCGCGCCCGGCGTCATGGACCGGTTGGGCCTCGGCTATGACAGGCTGAGCGAGATCAACCCCAGGCTCGTCTACGGCTCAGGCACGGGCTATGGCCTGAGCGGCCCGGACCGCGACAATCTCGCCATGGACCTCACCGTCCAGGCCTATTCGGGTATGATGAGCGTCACCGGCTTCGCCGACAGGCCGCCGGTGAAGGCGGGGCCGGCAGTGGTCGATTTCATGGGCGGCACGCATCTCTTCTCGGCCATCGTCACAGCGCTGTTCCAGCGCGAGCGGAGCGGCCGCGGCCGCATGGTCGAGGTCGCCATGGAAGAGGCGGCCTATTCCTCCATGGCGTCAAATCTCGGCATGTTTTTCGGCTCGGGCACCGCACCACGCACCGACAACCGCCACGGCGGCCTGTCCGTGGTGCCGTACAACGTCTATCCGGCCAGGGACGGCCATGTGGCCATCATCGTGGTCACCGATGATCATTGGCAGAACCTGCTCGGCGCCATGGGCCGCGCGGACCTGGCCGACGATGCCCGCTATGCCAGCAACACCGAACGCGCCGCCCGCATGGATGAGGTGGATGCCATGGTCGCAGACTGGACCGGGCAGCTTGCCCGCGACGAGGTCTTCGCGGAGGCGAAGAAGCATGGCGTACCGGCGGCGCCGGTTCGCGAGCTGGCCGAAGTGGTTGACGACGCGCACATGCACGGCCGAGGCATGCTGGAATGGATCGACCATCCGGAGCTCGGCCGTATCGTCGTGCCCAACAGCCCCCTGCGCTTTCACGGTGCGCCTTCACCCGCCCACGCCATCGCGCCGGCCCATGGGGAGCACAATCGCGACGTCTTCGTCGACTGGCTCGGCCTCGACGAAGCGGAATTCGACGGGCTGCGGAACCAGGGCGTTATCTAAGCCCCTATTTCCCAGATGAACTTGATGTTTCATGTCACGAGGCAGAGATTTT
>CAZKTK010000293.1:0-4720 GCA_964555535.1 uncultured Rhodospirillaceae bacterium | reverse complement strand
GACGTAGGAATTCGGCGGCAGCTCGCGGCTCTCGCCTGTCTCCTCGAAAGTGTGCAGCCAGGTCCCGGTAAGGTTGATGCCATGATAGTCGCCCGTGTGTGCATGGATCGGCGCCGTAAAGCCGGCAGGCAGCTTTATCAGACGGCCGTGCGCCCCGCTCGACGGGTCGCCCCACAGCACCGAGACGCTGACCGGCGAGCCTTCGCGGATCGGCGCCCATTCGATGGCGTCCCAGGCGATGATGGTTCCATGGTTCTTGTGTCCGGCGGCATAGCCAAGACCGGCGCTCGCAAGCATCGCGGCACCGACCACTATGGCGAGATTTCTCGTCATGTCTCGTCCACTCCCAATTTGCTCGCAACAGCGGCCCGATCTGATCGCCGGGCCTTTTCGTCATCCTGTCACGGCCTTCGGCCGACTGGCCAGGGCGTGGGGGTTCACGATCTCGCGAACGAACGCTGTTGCGGCAGTGAGCGTCGCCTGGCGCGCCTGTTGGTGCGGATTGTGGCCGCAGTCGGGGAGGGAGAGCCACTCGAATTCGCCGGGAATGGTAGCGTGCAGGGCCTCGCCTTGCGCGGCCGAGAAATAGGGGTCCTCCGCTCCGGCTATGGCCAGCACGGGGCAGCGGATGCGGGCAAGCCAGGGCTCGGCACCCCAGCGGCGCGGGCCGTCTCCCGTCCAGGCATCGACCAGGCGGGCGAACAGGGCCTCGGTCTTGCTGCCGTGATAGCGCGCCAGGCGCTGCCTGAGATCGCCATGCTCGAAGGCCGCGATCTGCTCGCGGATCGCCGATAGCGTTTGCGGCTCGCTGAAGAGATGCGGCGCCAGGGCGACCACGCCTTCGATCCTCTCGGGATCGGCCCCGGCGGCGATCAGCGCAATGGTGGCGCCGTCGGAATGGCCGACGAGGATCACGCGGTCCAAGGCCAGGGCGTCGAGCACCCGGGGCAGGGAGCGCGTTGCCTCCTCGATCAGGTAGTCGCGGCTGTACGGGGGCACAAGAGGATCGGAGTCCCCGGCGCCGAGGCGGTCGTAGACCAGGGCGCCGAGACCCGTCGCTTTGGCGATGGCGTGGGGCACGTCGCGCCACAGCCGCGCGCAGCCGAGGGCCTCGTGCAGGAAGACCAGAACGGGAGCGTGCGGCGCGTGCGGCCCGAGCCAATGGCCGCGCAGGCGATTTCCCTCCACCTCGATCGTAAGCTGCTCGAGGGCGGCCTCGATGACGGCACGGTAGTCCGCCGGTGCCAAGCCCCCCAGCGTCGCGGGGTTGGCGGCAAAGAAGGCCTCGACCGCGTCGCCGGCGTTGGCGGCCGCCACGCCGCGAAGTGCCGCCTCGAGATCGTAGAGGGTGCGCGTCGGCGAGACGAAGGCATCGCCCGTGAGCAGGACCTCGCGAATGCGCTCGTCGTGGCTGCCTTCAAGCCGGATATCGGCGCGCAAAGTGCCCGCCCGCCGGGTCAGGGAGGCGCTGACCACGCCGTCGCCCGCTTCCGGCACGTCGCGCATGGCGACGAAATCGTCGCCGCCGATCTCCTCGTCGTGGAGGGTGCACGCCAGGGCTTCCTCCGCCGCGGTTGTCTCGCCCCACGCCGGTGCGATGCCGAGATCTTCCGCGAATCCATCCAGCAGCGCCTGCTGCAAGGCGTCTTGGTCCGGCAGCGTATCGCCAAGCAGCTCCCGCAAACATGTCACTCGCTGCCGCACCGAGGCGGCATCGTGGCGAGCAAGCTTGTCGACCGGGACCTTGAGAGCGGCAATCATACGCTCGACATCAAAATCCACCAGCAGCGTGCCCTGGAAGAAGACGACATCGCCGTCGAAGACGCCCCCCGTGCCGCTGATCTTGCGCCCGTCGACCTCGATATCGTTGCGCGGGCGGAAATGCGCCTCGACACCGAGCTTACTAAGGCCGAGCGCGGCCGCCTCGCAGATGCGGCGGGTGATTTCGTCGAGGCGCTTGAGTCCAAGGGTCTTGCGGTCGAACACCAGCTCCCAGCCGAGCTGGCCGGTGTCGAGATAGAGCCCGCCGCCGCCGGTGATCCGCCGCGCCACCTCGATGCCGTGCTCGTGGCAATGGTCGAGCCGCACCTCGTGGCTTAGCACCTGATGGATGCCGACGAGCGCGCTTTCGCGAAAGCGCAGGAAGCGGATGGTATCGGGGATATCGCCTTGCGCCCGCGCATCGATCAGTGCCTGGTCGAAGGCTATGTTCTCTCGCGCCCCGCGCAAGCCGGTGTCGATGACCCGGAAGCGCGGCGGCATGCCGCTATGCCTTGCCGTTGAGCTGCCGGCGAACCTTGGCTATGTCTCGCTTGTTCAGCTTGAAGGGGTAGGAGGCGATGTCGCTCGGCGGCGAGTCCCCATAGGGCCGGTCGCAGGCGGAGACGTCGTCGCCATCCTTGCCGGGGCAGCCCGAGGTGCGGAAGGCGGTGCCGGCATCGATGATGGCCTCGACTTCGCTCTCCGGCAGGCCGAAATCGACGACGCGCCCAGCCTCGTCGAAGCGCATGCGCTCGAACGGCACGTCGCGATAGTCCATCAGATAGCGCGCCAGCTGGACGCGGCGCCACTGCGCCCGCGGCGCCGGTGGCAGGTGATCCATCAGCGAGCCCTTTTCGGGGAAGAAGGCGAACATGTGACTGTGGCCGCCGAGCGCGCGGATGGCCGCGACCTGGGTGAGCACGTCGCTCTCGCTCTCGCCCATGCCGACGATAAGGTGTGCGCCGAACTTCTCCGGCCCGAAAATGTCAGCGGCAGCGCGCAGAATGTCCCAGTACTTGTCCCAGCTGTGGGGCGAATCGACGCCGCGCCCGCGGGTGCGCTCGAACAGCGCCGGGCTTGCCGCATCCAGCGCCACGGTGAAGATCTCGGCGCCGAGGTCCTTGAGCTCCTGCACGTCCTGACGGGTCATGGTGGTCGGGTTGGAGAGGATCGAGACGGGTATGTCCGGTACGCGCTCGACCCAGCGCCCGAGCAGTGCCCGCGTGTCCTCGTCGGAGCGCGGATGGGTGATCATGCTGATGCACATGCGGTGGAAGCGGCCCTTGTCGCCGCCGGCTGCCATGATGTCGAGCACGTCCTCGTAAGGCACCGCGGGCCAGTCGACGCGGATGAAATTGCGGTCCGCATAATCGCGCTCGGCCTCGCGGTGTCGCGCCAGGCCGCAATAGGCGCAGTTGGCCCGGCAGCCTTCGGGATAGGTCAGCAGCAGGTTGAGGCAGCGCGTGCAGCTGGTGCGATGCATGTAGCCGCCCATGACACCGAGGGTGATCGCCGCTGCCGTCGACATCTGCACGTAAGCTGGCGAGCGCATGTCCGGTGTCAGCCTGTTGTAGTTCGGCCGGTAGACGCCTTGCGCCTCCTGGGACGCCGCCTTGACGCGGGCGCCGTTGCGCGCTTCGCTCGGGACTTTCGCCGGCTCCCGTGGCTGCATGCTCTTCGTATCACCGAGGAAATCGGGCACTGGCCCCCGTGGTGGTTCGATACACGCCATCAGCGCACTCCCATTTCCCAATAGTCCGGATAGGCGATCCACGCGCGCCGAAGCGCCGCCGGTGAAAGGCTTCCGTATTCGCGATAGGTCGTCATCATCGCCCGGTGATGGTTGCGCGCGCGCGCCAATGAGGCGTCGAACAGCTCACCGAGGTCTTCGTCATAGTCCGTCAGGGCGTCGTGATCACCGTCAAGCCATGCTGCCGCCGCAGAACCGGCCAGCTGGCCCGACTGCACGGCTGCGGCAATACCGGCGCCGGTGATCGGATTCGCCAGTCCGGCGGCATCGCCTGCCAGCATCACCGGCGCGTCGCCGAGCTGCCCGGTGCAGCGGATGCGCCCGCCGACGGGGATGGCGCCGCCGGTGTACCCTGTCGTCTCGGCATCGATCTGCCGGTCTGCGACGAGGTCGGCGCAAAGCCCGTCCAACAAAGGCTTGAGCTGCCGTCGTTCGCTGGCCGTGACCCCGACACCGAGATTGGCGCTGCCTTTCTTGGGGAACAGCCAGCCATAACCGCCGACAATGGCACTGCGCAGGAACACATCCGTGCTGTCGGATGCGCTGCACAGCGCCACGGTTGTCTGGCGGGTTTCCACTATGTCCCTGTTGGTTGCGCCGATGGCGCTGCCGATGGGCGAGCGGGCGCCGTCGCAACCGATGACCAGGCGCGGGCGATAGCGCGCGCCGTTTGCGGTCTCGACAATCCCGTCAGGAGAGATGTTGCGGACCGTTTCGCCAAAGCGGCAATCCGCGCCTGCGGCCCGGGCCAGGTCTATGAGATGACTGTCGAAGGCTTCGCGGTCGATCATGCGGCCGCGGAAATCCGGAGTTTCATCCGCGTCTTCGGCCTCGACGAAGGTGCGCATGCGAAGGATTGTCTGGCGCGTCAGTGGTGCCAGGCCGGCCAGCTCCTGATCGAGCATGGCGGGCACGAACTCGGCGCATTGCACCGGGCGCCCCGGGCTTTGTTTGCGCTCAAGTGCGATGACCGAGAAGCCGGCCGCCGCAACCGCCGCCGCCGCCCGGCTGCCCGCCGGGCCGAGGCCGCTGACAAGAACATCGAGGGGCTGCTCGGCCATGCTCAGGCCACCGCCTCCAGGCTGTCCAACACCATGGAGCAGCAGGCATGCTCCTGATCGACCGGCCGGCCAATGGCATTGGCGACCGCGACCGCGCCCTCGGCGGGAAAGGCGATGCCGTCGAGCCCGGCCATCACGGCATAGGCGT
>CAZKTK010000292.1:0-4724 GCA_964555535.1 uncultured Rhodospirillaceae bacterium | reverse complement strand
GTCTTGTTCGATACCAAGCGCAAGACCTTTCGCAATGATATCTATGCCGACTACAAGGCCAACAGACCGCCGCCGCCGGAAGAGCTGATCCCGCAGTTCCCCCTGGTGCGCGACGCGACCCGCGCCTTCGGCCTGCACGCCATCGAGCGCGAGGGCTATGAGGCCGACGACCTGATCGCCACCTATGCCGCGCAAGCCGTGGCGGCGGGCGGGCGCGCGACCATCGTCTCCAGCGACAAGGACCTGATGCAGCTGGTCGGCGACGGCGTCGTGATGATGGACCCCATCCGCATGACCGAGATCGGGCCGGAGCAGGTGGCCGAGAAGTTCGGCGTGCCGCCGGAGAAAGTGGTCGAGGTGCAGGCGCTGGCCGGCGATTCCACCGACAACGTTCCGGGCGTTCCCGGCATCGGAGTGAAGACCGCGGCGCAGCTGATCGGCGAATATGGCGACCTCGACGCATTGCTCGCCCGGGCCGAGGAGATCAAGCAGCCCAAGCGCCGCCAAACCCTGATCGACAATGCCGAGATGGCGCGCGTCAGCCTGCAATTGGTGACCCTTGACCGCGACGTTCCCGTCGAAGACCCGCTGGACGATTTCGGCCCGCTGGCGCTCGATCCGGATGTGCTGGTGCCGTTCCTGGAGGCACAGAATTTCGATCGCCTGCTGGCGCGGCTGCGCGCCGAACACGGTTGGCAGGCCGACGACACGGCCGCCGAAGCGCCTGGCGCCGCCCCGCAGCCGGCGGAGACATCGTATGAGCTCGTCACCGAGCTTGGCGAACTGGAGCGCTGGGCCGAGGCGGCGTACGAAGCCGGCCGCGTTGCGGTCGATACGGAAACTACCGGGCTCGATGCCATGCAGGCGGAGCTGGTCGGTGTGTCCCTGTCCATAGAGCCCGGACACGCCTGTTACATCCCGCTGGCCCACCGCCCTGCCGATGGCGACCTGATGGGGGAGATGCCTGAGCAGATACCGCTGGCGGATGCGCTCGCCGTGCTCAAGCCGTTGCTCGAAGACCCGGCCGTCATGAAGGTCGGCCAAAACCTCAAATACGACATGCTGCTCTTGGCACGGGAGCCCTACGGCATCGCCGTCACACCCATCGACGACACCATGCTGATGTCCTTCGTGCTCGATGCCGGCACCCACGGCCACGGCATGGACGATCTGGCGCAGCTCCACCTCGGCCACACCACAATACCCATCAAGAGCCTGATCGGCAGCGGCAAGTCCCAGATCACCTTCGACATGGTGCCGGTGGACGATGCCCGCGATTACGCCGCCGAGGACGCGGATATCACTTTGCGACTCGACCACGTGCTCAAGCCACGGTTGGTTGCCGAGCATATGGTGAGTGTCTACGAGACCATGGAGCGGCCTCTTGCCCCGGTGCTGGTGGCGATGGAAGGCCGCGGCATTCTGGTCGACAGGGCCGAGCTCTACCGCCTGTCTGCCGACTTCGCGGCCCGCATGGCTTCGCTGGAGGAGGAGATCCATGGCCTTGCCGGCCACCCCTTCACCATCGCTTCGCCCAAGCAGCTCGGCGAGGTGCTGTTCGGTGAGATGGGCCTACCCGGCGGCAAAAAGACGAAGACCGGCGCTTATGCCACGGGCGCCGACATTCTCGAAGACCTCGCCGCGCAGGGCCACGATCTGCCGGGGCGGGTGCTCGACTGGCGCCAGCTCGCCAAGCTCAAGAGCACCTATGCGGATGCCCTGGTCGACCAGATCAACCCGCAGACGGGGCGCGTGCACACCTCATACGCCATGGCCGGCGCCGCCACGGGCCGACTGAGCTCGACCGACCCGAATTTGCAGAACATCCCCGTGCGCAGCGAGGAGGGCCGCAAGATCCGCCGCGCCTTCGTGCCGCAAGACGGGCATGTGCTGATGAGCGCCGATTATTCGCAGATCGAGCTGCGCCTGCTCGCCCACGTCGCGGGCATTGATGCCCTGGTGGACGCTTTCCAGGCCGGCGCCGATATCCACGCCATGACGGCGGCCCAGGTTTTCGGTATCGAGCAGGAGGGCATGGACCCGCTCATGCGGCGGCGGGCAAAGGCCATCAATTTCGGCATCATCTACGGCATCAGCGCCTTCGGGCTCGCCCGCCAGCTCGGCATCCCGAATGGCGAGGCGAAGGCCTATATCGAGACCTATTTCGAGCGCTATCCAGGCATTCACGATTACATGGAAGACACCAAGGCCTTCGCACGCGCCAACGGATATGTGGAGACCATATTCGGGCGGCGCTGCCATGTGCGCGGCATCGGCGAGCGCAACCCGGCACGCCGCGGCTTCGCCGAGCGCCAGGCCATCAACGCGCCGCTACAAGGCTCGGCAGCCGACGTCATCAAGCGCGCCATGATCCGCATGCAGCCGGCCCTGGACGAGGCGGGGCTGGCGGCACGCATGCTGCTGCAGGTCCACGACGAGCTGATCTTCGAGGTACCCGAAGCCGAAGTCGAGGCGACCGCCGACGTCGTCAAGCGCATCATGGAAGCCGCGCCGCTGCCGGCCCGCGAACTCGCCGTGCCGCTGACGGTGGATGTCGGCACCGGCCCGAATTGGGACGAAGCGCATTGATCTGTTCAGAGGACGGGACGTAAGCTCGGCAAGAAAAGCGTTTAGTGGGACATTGAGTTCTTTGAGTTCGGTCGATAGCGCCAGCTTGGCAAGCTTTAGCCCATTATTGAGGCAACTGACGACATAGACGGCCGCAGCCCGATAGATCACGCGTCTTTCAGGTATCTGAACACGCCGTTCTTTCTCTCTTTATCGATGAAAAGACCTGATGCGAGGATCCTCTTTGGCACCCCGAATGAGACCAAAAAGAGCCACACTGCCAACAAACCCTCTGGCTTCAGCACACGGTGCATCTCGGGCAAGAGCCGGTCAAGCGGCAAGGTCGGGAAAGGCAAAACGCCGTACAGTAAGGCTGTGTCCACGCTCTCAGAATCTAGGCCTGTTTCCAGCGCGTCCCGTCTCAGGACTTCGACGTTGTTTAGTCCTGCGTCCATCATTTTTTCTTTAACGCGATGCACATAGCTCGCGACGGGGTCTAGGCAAATGAGGTGGCCAGTATCACCGATGAGTCTTGCTGCCGATAAGCTGAAGAAGCCTGTCCCGCAGCCAACTTCCAGAACTGTTTGTCCCTTCGCAATGTCCGCTCCGGCCAACAGCTTTTCCGGATCGTGAATGGCAAGCCGCAATCGACTTTCCATGTTGATCCCGGGAAGCTTGACCAGCAGATTGACCAGCCGTGATTTTCCAAGTTTCAAGGCATCCATTTTTCACGACAACCCGGCGAATTCGATCCCAATCATGACACCATACGGAAGCATATCAGCTCAATTCTGCATCGAGTGTGGATATGCTTCGCGGAAAATCCACCTCACGGCGTCCTGCACCGACACGGTGCCCAAAACGACCACTTCTCCCGCAATACCAGACCGCAAATTCTCCTAACATGAATGCGTATCTCTGTTGTGTTACCGAGGTAAGCGCCTTTGCGCCAGCCGGCCTTCAAGCAAAAAATGGGCCGCTGCCTGGGTGGGGAGGTCACCGGCGCGGCCCTTGTCAGGGAGGGTGGGAGGTCGAACTCAGTGATTGGGAATATATCGCCGATTTCGCCCGCTGACTGTGATGTGCATCACGCAAACATGTCGAATCTCGGAAAATCGTCACCGAGCACGGCGGTGGCGTAGATTCCCATCCAGTCCTCGATGGCCGTGGCGTAGACGCGGCGGAAGTCCGTCGTGTAGTCGAGGTTGTCGCCCTCGTCCAACGCGGTCAGGCTGGGCAGCTCACCATAGTGGCCGCCCTTGACCGGCTTGCCGGCGAGGAACATGGTGCCCGCCGCGCCGTGATCCGTGCCGAGGCTGGTGTTTTCCGGCACCCGGCGGCCGAATTCCGAGAACATCAGCACCACCACGTCGTCTGCGCGGCCAATACGCTCCATGTCGGCGATGAAGGCATGCACCGCATCCGCCGCATAGGTCAGCAGGCGGCGGTGCAAATTGCCCTGATGGACGTGGGTGTCGAAAGCGTTGTTGCGGAAGGCGGTGTAATAGAGCCGCGTCGGCATGTCGGCCGCGATCAGCGCCGCGATCTTGTTCATGTCCACGGGCACGATGCCGTAATCGATGGGCGTCTCGTAGTTGTCCCAGGCCTCGCGCACCTGGGCGGAGGCATCGAGCGCACCGCGGGCGATGTCGAGCAGATAGCGCCGCGAGGCGTTGTGGTCGTCAGGCGCGTCGGCCACGTGCTGGAACAGCGGCGTCTCACTGGCAAACCCTTGCCGGGCGAACTTGTCGGGATCGTCGAAGACCACCGGCACATGGTCGCGGCTGCGCACGGCGAGAGACTGGGTGGCATCGATATTGACGATGAAGTTGCTGGCACCACCCGGCTTCATGACATCGGCCAGACGCCCCACCCAGCCATGCTCGTTGCCGCTGTTGGGCGCAGCGGTATGCCAATAGGCCATGGAGGTGAAGTGCGAGAACGAGGGGTGCTCGTAACCGCAGCCATGAACGATGGCCATCTTGCCGTCCTTGTAGAGGCGCTCGAAGCCCGACAGGCCGGGATTGAAGCCGAAATGGTCGTCGATCTTGCGCAGCTTGTCTTCCGGAATGGCGATGTTGGGTCGCAGCCGGTAGTAGGCATCATCGGCATAGGGCACCACAGTGTTGAGCCCATCATTGCCCCCCGACAGCTCA
>CAZKTK010000291.1:0-4734 GCA_964555535.1 uncultured Rhodospirillaceae bacterium | reverse complement strand
CGAGCGCCCGCCCGCCGCTGTCTGGTCGGTGGCCAAGCCCTTTGCCGGCATGCCGCCGGTCGAGCCCTATTGGCTGAGCAAGACCATTGCCGGGCTCGGCGATTTTCTCGCCCTTGCGGATATCCAGCGCCTGGATGCCCGCCTGCGCGAGACAGCGAGACCCGCCCGCCAAGCCAGCACGGCATGCGCGGTGCGGGCCGATGGCGACGAATTCGGCTTCACCTGCGAGCCCTTCGCCGACGGCGGTCTCGTCCTGCGCGGGCGCCTGCGGGCCGACGGCAGCGGCAGTGTTGCAAGATTGCGCTCGGATTCCGCGGCCCCCGGCGGCCTTGCCGTGGAGGCCGGCACCCTGGCACGGGATGGCGAGGGTTGGCAGGCACGCTTCGGCCTGCGCGACACCGTCACCGGCCTCGGCGCGCGCGCGGCCACGGGCGATGCCTGGCTCTCGGTCGGGCTGACCTGGGACGCCGGCGGCAAGGGCCGGGCGGAAGTGACCCTCGCCGACGACTTCGCTACGCTCACCGCAGCGATAGACAGGCTGGCGGCGCGAACCCAGGCGGGCGAGCTCGACGCGCTGGGCAATGCCCCCTTCCGCCGCGTCGCGGCGCTGCGGCCGCTCTTCGCCGACCTCGGCATCGACATCGCCGACTGGTGCTGTCTCGACGCCAGCCACCTGCCGCCGGCCGTGCTGCATTTCGACTGAGGCAGCAGGCCGAGGTGGCTTGAGCGCGATCTCTTTCCTCTCTAGGCTGCGTTCAGTGTGGGGCGGCGGTGATGGACGTGTCGGGAAAAGTAGAAAGACGGCTTGCGGCGATTCTGGCGGCGGATGTCGCAGGCTATACGCGCCTCATGGCCGACGACGAGCCGGCAACCTACGCCGCCATCACCGACTATCGCCGTCGTTTTCGCAGCCATATCGAAAGGCATGACGGCCGCGTCGTCGATATGGCCGGCGACAGCGTCCTTGCCATATTCTCCAGTGCCATCGCGGCGGTTACCGCAGCCACGGAAACGCAAAAAGAGCTGAACGACCTCGGCGCGGACCTGCCCGAGGCAAGACGCATGCGCTTCCGAATCGGCATAAATCTCGACGACATTCTCGAAGCCGAGGACGGCGCCGTCTACGGCGATGGGGTGAATATCGCGGCCCGCCTCGAATCCCTCGCCAATCCCGGCGGGATCTGCGTCTCCGCCGCCATCGCCGGACAGATCGACGGCCGGCTGGATGAGAACTTCGTCGATATCGGTGAGCATCCCGTGAAGAACGTCGCCAAGCCGGTGCATGCCTTCGCCTGGGGCGCCGGGCCGACGCCTGTCTCTCAGCTGCATGCCGGCGGCGGCAAGCCGACGGTGGCGGTCGGCAAGGTCGATGCCAAAGGGGGTGCGGACGCGGACCTGTTGGCCTCAGGCGTCGAAGAGAGCATCGCCGCCGCTTTCTCGAACCAGACCGGGATTGTCCTGCTTTCCGATGCGAACGACGCTGACTACGTTGCCATGCTCAGCTTGCAGGTGCTCGGCAATCGCTATCGGGTGACGGTTCGTGTTCTGGATCGGGTGTCCGGACAACAATTCACCTCCGATCGTTTCGATGGCGATAGTGACGATCCGTTCCGCACCCAGGACACGCTGGCACAGCGCATTCATACCTTCCTGCGCTTCGCCATCCACGGCCATAGGTCCAGCGCTGCGGACTCGCGCCCCGACACCGAACAGGACACGGAGACATTACTCGCCCGCGCGGGCATGCTGACAACGGAATTTTAACCCCATCCTATGCCAAGGCAGCGAACCTTCTTGGGATCGTCCTCTCTCGGGATCCCGAGAATTTCATGGCGCTTACCTTGTCGGCGGTGACCTGCCTCGACGAGATGAAGTGCGGCTATCGGCCTATCGCCGAGAACGATGGGCGGCAAGCGCTCGAGCGTGCCCAGGCCGCCGTTCGCATAAACGAGTCCAGCGACTATGCGCAAGTGGTCCTGAGTCAAGTCTGCTTCGATGCCTTTGCCGATTACGATGAGGCGATTGCGGCTGCCAAACGAAGCCTCGAGATCAACCCGATATATACCTTGGGCACCCATTATCTTGGTCTGGCAAAGATATGTTCCGGAGACCTGGAGGATGGATTGGCTCTATGTCTCGACGCGGCGGCGACCAGTCCGCGCACCATGGTGGTAAACCATTGGTACCTGCAGTCCGTCGCGCTCGGCGAGCTTGCGTTGGGCCGCTACGACGCCGCTGTCGATGCCGCCAGCCGATCCGATCAAGTTCAAACCGATGTGGCGCGAACCTTGTTGCTTTGGAGCTCGGCGGCCGGCTTGGCGGGGGATATGGAGGCAGCGCACAAGGCAGCCGAGCGGCTGCTGACCCTGCAACCCGACTTCCGCATTCGGGATTTCGGCAATTGGCCGTTCCGCGAGCGCGAGACCGCGGAGCGCCTGGTGGAAGGCCTGCGCCTGTCGGGCTTGCCACAGTAACGATTTACCTGGGGAGGAAACCGATGAAACTCTATGAGGACGACATTGCACCGAACTGCCGTCGCGTGCGCCTTCTCCTGGCGGAGAAGGGTGTGGAGATGGCAGGCGAGAAGATGAGCGTGCTTGAGGGGGACAACCTGTCCGAGGCCTATCGGGCCATCAACCCCCATGGCCTTGTGCCCTCGCTCGAGCTCGACGACGGCAGCACCCTCTGGGAGAGCACGGCGATCTGCCGCTTCCTGGAGGCGCAGTATCCGGAGCCCTGCCTGATGGGCGCGGATGCGCTGGAGACGGCGAAGATAGAGATGTGGGACCGGCATACGGAATTCGAGGGCATGGCCGCGGTGGCCGAATATTTCCGCAACGCGGTGCCGCCGTTCAAGACCAGGGCGCTGCCGGGTCATGGCGACATTGCGCAAATCCCGGCGCTTGTCGAACGGGGCAAGGCCCGCGCCGAGAGCTATTTCCGCCAGCTCGACGCGCCGCTCGCCGAGACCGAGTTCCTGGCCGGCGAGCGCTTCACCTATGCCGACATCACGACCATGTGCGTCGCCGACTTCGCGCTCTTCACCGGGCTGGAACTGCCCGCGGATTGCACGAACCTGCAGCGCTGGTTCGCCGCCGTCAGCGAGCGCCCCAGCGCCAAGGCCTGGCCCGGCATGGTGGAGCGCGCTGCCGCAGCCGGCTGAGGGCGCCAGAGTGGTCGGGGAATACAGGTCTAAAGGGCTTTAGGCGGCAAGATCGTGAGCGGCTCGCAGGATGTCCGCTTCGTTGGGGTGGACCCCATAGTCGGACAGGCTGTCGACCGCTTCGACAAACCGCCAGCGCACGATTCCATCGATATCGATGAGGAAGAACCCGGACAGGACCAAGGTGCCGCTCGGCGCCCGTTCCTCGTCGGTCTCGATCTCCTCGAAGCCGTCGGTCCTGTTCATGATCTCGCCCGCTTCGAGTGGCGGCAGCGGCTCCGGCAGCTCACCGGTTGGATTGATGCGGACCTTCTCGGCATCGGCAGGATTGACGCGGACCGGCCATTGGGATTGCTTGTCGCTGGTGATCTCGCACATGGGAACGCCGTAGGCCTTGTGAACGCCAAACCAGGGATCCGACGCCAGCGGCAAGCCCGAGGGGCGAAACCGGGCGTACAGGCGCGCCGCCTCGAGAGGCGTCGCGGTTACCGCAAGAATCGCCACGCCAGCCGCGTCCAAGGCCGGTGCCATTTGGCTCGTTGTCGCTATCAGGCGGCGACAAAACGGGCACGCCAGGCCGCGAAAGAGACCGAGCAGGAGCGGCCTTGCGCCGCGAAATCCTGCCAGCGTCACCCGCTCGTCGGCGTCTACTAGCGGCAGATCGAAATCCGGCGCAGGCTGGCCCGGCGCTATGGGTCGCGGCGGATATGTCTCCATCATCGCCCTCCCTGGCTAAGGCACGAACGGATCGACGACACGCGATTTTCGATCATGCTACGGAAAACCGCAGCATTTGGATACGGGGTCGTGTCCCGGGCCGTGCCCGGCTAAGATGCCTGCGCTTTCGGATCGGGATGCGGAGGGAACATGCGCTGCGAGGTGGTGGCGGTCGGCACGGAGCTTTTGCTCGGCCAGATCGTCGATACGAATTCGTCGTGGATCGGCGGCCAGCTGGCGCTGGCGGGAATCGATTCCCATTACCAGACCAAGGTCGGCGACAACCAGGCGCGCATGGTCGAGACCATCCGCCTTGCCCTGTCGCGCGCCGATGCGGTGATCACCTGCGGCGGGCTCGGGCCAACGCAAGATGACATCACCCGCGAGGCCATCGCCGAGATCATGGGTGTCTCCCTGATCCGCGACGAGGACATGGCCGAGCATATCCGCAACCTCTTCGCCTCGCGCGGCCGGCCCATGGCGGCCAACAACCTGCGCCAGGCCGACATGCCGGAAGGCGCCGCGCCGATTGCGCAGATGCCCGGCACGGCGCCGGGGCTGGTCTGCCCCGTCGGCGACAAGGTGATCTATGCCGTGCCCGGCGTGCCCTTCGAGATGCGCATGATGATGGAAGGCACCATCCTGCCCGACCTGCAGCGCCGCGCCGGCGTCACGGCGGTGATCCGCAGCCGCGTCGTGCGCACCTGGGGGCAGACCGAATCCGGCCTCGCCGAGGTCCTTGCCGAGCGCATCGAGGAGCTCGACAAGCTGGGCTCGCCGACGCTGGCGTTTCAGGCCAGCGGCATCGAGGGCATCAAGGTGCGCATCACCGCCAAGGCCGCCGACGAGGCCGC
>CAZKTK010000290.1:0-4735 GCA_964555535.1 uncultured Rhodospirillaceae bacterium | reverse complement strand
GGATACTCGTTCACCATCGAAGGTGAGTTTGGGAGTCATCCGGGGAATGTCGGGTTAAGGCGTGGAAATGCGACACGTCCCTCTATATAGGGCCTGCCTGTGGTATCGCCGTATCTCCCGACAATCATTCTATAAGATCAGGGTCGTTTCATCTTTGTCTATGAAACGGACGATAGTGTGCTTCGCTGGTACGCCGATATTGTTAAGTTGTTGTTTTAGAGATGCTAATGTCTGGGCTGTCGCAGCTATTTTACCTTGATAAACACCAATCCATTGCAATTGATGCTCGTCAATTAAACGAGGGTGATCTGACGACAAAACCTTTGCCGCCTCGGAAAACACTTGTAGGTCTTGGTCAACAGTTTCGGCGGAGCCACCAAGGTGCTTCAGTATCTGCTTCTTGGTCATTGTGGCCATGTCACGCGCTCCCCCAGCCCTGCGGCGTCAAGGGAAATCCTTGATAAAAACACATTAAGATTCAAGGTGTTAAAAAGGAGTCTCTTTTCAATGGTTTAAGGAGTATGCCGCACCAAGCGTGTTGATGTATCCGTTGGAACGCAGTCGATACGCAAATCATTATTCCAATGACAGAGCGAGGCCTACGAGTGAGTCAGGCTGGTAAAGCCTTGCTCCATGGTCGATCCATATACTTCACGAACTCCGACGCATGCCGCCGAGCTGGCGCCCGCCCATGACGTGGAAGTGGAGGTGGGGAACCTCCTGGCCGCCATGCTCGCCGCAATTGCTGACCACGCGATAGCCGTCGGCGGCGATGTCGTATGTGTCGACGATGGCGCCGATGGCCTTGAAGACGGCCGCCGCCTCTTCGGCGCTCGCGCCCTGGGTGAAGGCGGTCATGTCCTCGTAGCGGCCCTTGGGCACGACCAGCACATGCACCGGCGTGAGGTGGGCGATGTCGTGGAAGGCGAGCACGTGCTCGTCCTCATAGACCTTGTCCGCCGGGATCTCACCCCTGAGAATGCGGGCGAAGATATTGTCGTCGTCATAAGCCATCACGCCCCCCTGTTCTTCTTTTCCTCGATACCGGAGATGCCTTCGCGCCTGGCCAGCTCGTCGAGCACCTCGTCCGGTTCGATACCCGCATCGGCCCAGAGGATCATCAGGTGGAACAGCAGATCCGCGCTTTCGCCCACCAGCGCCTCGCGGTCGCTCGAGACCGCGGCGATGGCCGCCTCGACGGCCTCCTCGCCCACCTTCTGGGCGATCTTGGCGCGGCCCTGGGCGAAGCGCTTGGCGACATAGGACGTCGCCGGATCGCCGCCCTTGCGGGATTCGATGACCGCCTGCAGGCGCGCCAGAACGTCTGCCGCCTCAGCCATAGAGTTTCTCCGGCGAGATGAGCACGGGCGCGGTCTCGCTGCCGTCTTCCAGGTCGGTGTAGAAGCAGCTGCGCCGCCCCGTATGGCAGGCGACGCCCGCCTGGTCGACCAGCGCCAGCAAGGTATCGCCGTCGCAATCGAGCCTGAGCGAGATCAGCCGCTGCACCTGGCCAGAGCTCTCGCCCTTGCGCCACAATGCCTGGCGGCTGCGCGAGAAGTAGCAGACGCGCCCCGTCTCCAGGGTCTCGGCCACCGCCTCGCGCGACATCCAGGCGAGCATCAGCACCTCGCCCGTGTCGTGCTGCTGGGCGATCACGGGCACCAGCCCGTCACCGTTGAAGGCGATGCGATCGAGAATGCCGTTGTCCATGGCCGCTGGCTAACAGATTTGCGGAAGCGTGTCATCTTCGAGCGATCACGGCGAAGACCCGATGGAGCGCCGACAACGGGTCTTCGGGGAATCGCTGCCGCAGCATGGCGGCGTGCTCGGCATCGAAGCGGGCGACCTGCTCGAGGCTCAGGCTGGCGCCGATGCCGGCGCTGGCGCGCACCCGGCCGCGCCAGGCTTCGTGGCTGTAGGGCTGGTCGACATCGTCGGAGAAGGTCTCCAAGCCGGTGTAGCCGCCGCGGGCGAGCCCGCGCAGCCAGCGGGGATAGAAGCCGTCGCCGCCGCTGAAGGTCCAGGCCGGGTTGTACCTGACAATCAGCGCCTCGGTGGCCTCTACCACATTGCCGGGCAGCGCGATCCAGTCGTAATGGGCGATGACCAGGCGCCCGCCCGGGCGCAGCAGGCGCCGGCACTCGTCGGCGACCTTGCGTCGTTCGAACCAGTGCCAGCATTGCCCGGCAATGACCACGTCGAAGGCAGCTTCGGCGAGGCCCGTGCTTTCGGCCCGCGCCGCGGCAATGGGCGCGGCGGCGATATCGAGGCCGACCACATGGCAGCCGTGCCCGGCGAGAGCGCGTGCGACAACGCCCGTTCCCGTGCCGAGGTCGAGCACGCTTTGTTCCGGCAAACCGATTCCGTGCAGAGCGAGGCGCGCGTAGAACGAGCCTGGAAAGCCCGCCCGATGGGCGGCGTAATCCTCGGCCGTCCTGCCGAAATCGGCAGAAAATCCTTTTCCGCGATCATCCTGCATGGAACAAACAGGGTCTCATGTCCGGACCAAGACTGGCAAATGCAGCGCCATGCCCGATGAACGCAACATAGACCATGTGGTAATCGCAGTTCCCGATCTTGCCGCCGCGGCGGCGCGCTATCGCGACCTCGGCTTCACCCTGACGCCCAAGGCCTCGCACCCGGACCATATGGGAACGTCCAACCAGCTGGTGCAGTTCGCCGGGCGCAACTTCATCGAGCTGGTGACCCTCGACCGCCCGGACACGGTGGTCACGACGCCGGACCGCTTCAGCTTCGGTGCCCATGTCGGGGCCTTCGCCGAGAAAGGCGGCGGCATGGTGGCGCTGGTGCTCGCCAGCGACGACGCGCGTGCCGACGCGGCACGGCTCGAGACAGGGGGCCTAGAGACCTATCCCGTCTTCGATTTCGAGCGCCATGCGACGCTCCCCGACGGCCGCGAGGTCACCGTCGCCTTTTCGCTGGCCTTCGCCACCAGCCCCGAGATGCCGGACATCGCCTTCTATTTCTGCCAGCACCACTATCCGAAGAATTTCTGGAAGCCGGCCTATCAGAAGCATGCCAACGGTGCCAAGGGCATCGCCACGGTGCACATGCTGGCCGAGGACCCGGAGCGCCATCGCGGGTTTCTCGAAATTCTCACCAAGGCCGAGGCCAGCGCGACACCAGACGGCATTCGCTTCGGCGAGACGCTGGCCGTGCACCGCGCCGCCTGCCAGATACCGTCCTTTGCCCGACTAACGATATCCGTTGCGGGCGATACGCCGCAGCGAGTGGATGATGCCTCTGGAATTTCGATCGATTGGCAAGCTTAGAGTGCCTTGAATCGATGGTTGCCCTCTTAGTGCACAAAGAGACTCAGTGAATCTCCGGCTCGCCGATGGGCGGGCCCGCGTCGCGTTGCAGGTAGTCGAAGTCGCAGCCCTTGTCGGCCTGGGTGACATGGGCCGAGAACATGGCGCCCCAGCCGCGGCCGTAGCGCGGCGGCGGCGGCGGCGTCCAGGCCTCGCGGCGGCGGGTCATCTCGTCTTCCGGGATGTCAAGGCTGAGACGGCGCGCGCCGACATCCAGCGTGATCATGTCGCCGTCCTGCACCAGGGCGAGCGGGCCGCCGACATAGGCCTCGGGCGCCACGTGGAGGATGCAGGTACCGTATGACGTGCCGCTCATTCGGCCATCGGAGATGCGCACCATGTCGCGCACCCCTTGCTTGAGCAATTTTTTCGGGATCGGCAGCATGCCCCATTCGGGGAAGCCCGGCCCGCCGAGGGGCCCGGCGCCCTTGAGCACGAGAACGGAATCGGCGGTCACGTCGAGGTCGTCGCGGTCGATGCGCGCCTCCATGTCGTTGTAGTTCTCGAAGACCACCGCCGGGCCGGTATGGCTGAGCAGGTCGGGATCGGCGGCGATGGGCTTGATCATCGCCCCGCCCGGCGCCAGGTTCCCGCGCTGGATGGCGAGCGTCGGCTCGCGGCGCACCGGATTGTCGAGGCTGCGGATGACGTCCGTATCGTGCACCTCGGCGCCTTCCAGGTTCTCGCCGAGCGTCCTGCCGTTCACCGTCGGCGCATCGAGATCGAGCAGGCTTTTCATCTCGCCGAGCAGCGCCCGCAGGCCCCCGGCGTAGTAGAAGTCCTCCATGAGGTACTTGCCGGAAGGGCGGATGTTGGCGAGCAAGGGCGCCACAGCCGCCGCCTCGTCGAAGGCTTCGAGCGGCAGCGCGACACCGGCGCGACCGGCGAGCGCCACCATGTGCACCGCCGCATTGGTCGAGCCGCCGAGCGCCATGTCGACGCGAAGCGCATTCGTGAAGGCGCGCTCGGTGAGAATGGTCGAGGGCCGGCGGTCGTCGCGGATCATGTCGACGATGGTGCGCCCGCACCCCGCCGCCATGCGCGAATGGCTCGAATCGACCGCGGGAATCGAGGCGGCGCCCGGCAGGGTCATGCCCAGCGCCTCGGCCAGCGAGGTCATGGTCGAGGCCGTGCCCATGGTCATGCAGTGGCCGTGGCTGCGACCGAAGCCGGCTTCGATCTCGCTCCAGTCGTCGTCCGAGATGGTGCCGGCGCGGAGCTCGGACCAGTACCGGAACATGTCGGTGCCGGAGCCCAGCGTCTCGCCCCGCCAGTGGCTGCGCAGCATCGGTCCAGCGGGGAGGAAGATGGCCGGGATGTCCATGCTCGCCGCCGCCATCAAGAGCGCCGGCGTGGTCTTGTCGCAGCCGCCCATGAGCACGACGCCGTCGATGGGGTGGCAG
>CAZKTK010000289.1:0-4738 GCA_964555535.1 uncultured Rhodospirillaceae bacterium | reverse complement strand
TGCATCCGGAGATCGTCGCCGACGAGCCCGGCGACTGCCCCAAATGCGGCATGGCCCTGGAAGCGGTGATGGTGACGGCGGAGCGCCCGCCCAACCCGGAGCTCATCGACATGACGCGGCGGCTCTGGCTGGCGGCGGCGCTGACCGTGCCGCTGTTCGCCATCGCCATGGGCGAGATGGTTGTTGGCGAGCTTTTGCGCGGCGCCTGGAACCCCTGGGTGCAGCTGGCGCTGGCGACACCGGTGGCGCTGTGGGCTGGCTGGCCCTTCTTGGTACGCGGTTGGCGCTCGGTGACCAGCGGCAGCCTCAACATGTTCACCCTGATCGCCATCGGCACGGGCACCGCCTACCTCTACAGCCTGGTCGCCGTGGTGGCGCCCGGGATTTTCCCCGCAGGCTTCCGCGAGGGCGGCAGCATCGGGCTCTATTTCGAGGCAGCGGCGGTGATCACGACCCTGGTGCTGCTCGGCCAGGTGCTGGAACTGCGCGCGCGCGAGCGCACGGGCGATGCGGTGCGTGCGCTGCTCGATCTCGCGCCCAAGACCGCGCTGCGCCTGCGTGACGGCGCCGAAGAGACGGTGGCGCTGGCGCTGGTCGAACAGGGCGACCGGCTGCGCGTGCGCCCCGGCGAAAGCGTGCCCGTCGATGGCGTGGTGCTCGAAGGGTCGAGCGCGGTCGATGAATCCATGGTCACCGGCGAATCCATTCCGGTCGAGAAAGGCGTCGGCGACGCCCTGGTCGGCGGCACCCTCAACGGCGCCGGCGGCCTGGTCATGCAGGCACAAGCCGTGGGCGACGCCACCCTGCTCGCCCGCATCGTGCGCATGGTCGGCGAGGCCCAGCGCAGCCGCGCGCCGATCCAACGCCTGGCCGATACCGTCGCCGGCTATTTCGTGCCCGCCGTGATCGCCTGCGCCATCCTCGCCTTCGCCGCCTGGGCCATCTGGGGCCCACCGCCTGCCCTTGCCCATGCCCTGCTCGCCGCCGTCTCCGTGCTGATCATCGCCTGCCCCTGCGCGCTCGGGCTGGCGACGCCCATGTCGATCATGGTCGGCACCGGGCGCGGCGCGCAAATGGGCGTCTTGATTCGCGACGCCGAGGCGCTGGAGCGCCTTGAGGCCGTCGATACCCTCGTGGTCGACAAGACCGGCACCCTCACCGAAGGCGCGCCGCGCTTACGCGAGATCATCGCCCTCGATGGCGACGAGGACCGGCTGCTGCGCCTTGCCGCCAGCCTGGAGCGCGCCAGCGAGCACCCGCTCGCCGCTGCCATCGTCGCCGCCGCAGAGACACGCGCCCTGGTCTTGTCCCAGCCGTCTGATTTTGCCGCCACCACCGGCAAGGGCGTCACCGGGAAGGTGGAAGGCAGCGCCTGCGCCCTCGGCAACGCAGCACTGATGGCGGACCTCGGCATCGACCTGACCGACCTCGCGGTTCCCAGCGGCGCCACGATCATGTTCGTTGCCGTCGACGGCGCCGCCGCGGGGCTCATTGCCGTTGCCGATCCCATCAAGGCGACAACGCCGGCAGCGCTCTCAGCCCTGCGCCAGGCCGGCCTGCGCGTGGTCATGCTGAGCGGTGACAATCGCAGCGCCGCAGAAGCCGTAGCGGCCGAGCTCGGTATCGACGAAGTCGAGGCCGAGGTGCTGCCCGAGCGCAAGAGCGAGGTCGTCCGCCGCCTGCAGGCGGAGGGCCGCGTCGTTGCCATGGCCGGCGACGGCGTCAACGATGCCCCGGCGCTGGCCCAGGCCGATGTCGGCATCGCCATGGGCAGCGGCACCGACGTCGCCATCGAGAGCGCCGGCGTGACGCTCGTCAAGGGCGACCTGACAGGCATCGTGCGCGCCCTGCGCCTGAGCCGCGCCACCATGGGCAATATTCGCCAGAACCTGTTCTTCGCCTTCTTCTACAACGCCCTCGGGGTACCCATCGCGGCTGGCGCGCTCTATCCTGTCATCGGGCTGCTGCTGAGCCCGATGATCGCCGCCGCGGCCATGAGCCTGAGCTCGGTCTCGGTCATCGGCAATGCGCTGCGGTTGAGGAGGGCACGGCTATGAATATCGGCCAGGCAGGCAAGCAATCCGGCCTCAGTGCCAAGACAATCCGCTACTACGAGGAGGTCGGGCTGGTGGTGCCGGAGCGCAGGGCGAATGGCTATCGGGCTTACGATCCTCGAGACGTGCACAAGCTGCGCTTCCTGCAGCGCGCCCGCAATCTCGGTTTCTCCATTGACGACTGCCGCGCCCTGCTCTCGCTCTACGAGGATCGCGAGCGCGCCTCCGCCGATGTCAAAGGCATTGCCGAGGCGCACCTTGCCGCCATCGACGACAAGATCACCGACCTGCAAAGCCTGCGTGGCGTGCTGGCCCATCTGATCCATGCCTGCCACGGCGACGAGCGCCCCGATTGCCCGATCCTCGATGACCTGGCTGGCGAGATCGGTCCCGGCCATTGAAGCGCTGGCTCTCGATCGCGCTGGTTCTCGTCATGGCCGCGGGCGGCGCCTTTTGGCTTCTGCGCAGCGACGGCACGCTGCTCAAACCCGACGATGTTGCCGTGACCGAACACGGCGCCGAGGTCTATGCCGAGGCCTGTGCGAGCTACCACGGCGATGCGCTGCAAGGCCAGCCCAATTGGCGGGAGCCTCTGCCCAACGGCCGCCTGCCGGCCCCGCCCCATGACGAGACGGGCCACACCTGGCACCATCCGGATGCGGATCTCTTCGCCATCACGAAATACGGCACCGAGGCCCTGGTCGGGGGCGACTACAAAAGCGACATGCCGGGCTATGCCAAGATCCTGAGCGACGACGATATCGTTGCCGTGCTCTCTTTCATCAAGGCGAGCTGGCCGGCGGAAATTCGTGCGCGCCACGATGAGGTCAACGAACGTGGCAGCCACTGACGATCCGGACCATGGTGGCGAGCTGGCCTGGGCGAAGCGCCGCTTCCCGCAGGCCGGCGATGACTGGCTCGACCTCAGCACCGGCATCAACCCCCATGCCTACCCTTTCTCGCCGCCGGGCGAGACCGCGTGGACGCGCCTGCCCGAAGCCGCCGAGATCTCGACACTGAGCGAGGCCGCGGCGGCCTGCTACGGTGCGCCGGGCGCCGACAACGTTGTGCCGGTGCCCGGTGTTCAGGCGCTCATACAGCTGTTGCCGCGCCTCTGCACACTCGGGCGCGTGGCGGTGGTCGGGCCGACCTATGCGGAGCACGCCCGGGCCTGGGCGGCGGCCGGCCATACGGTCGAGATCGTCGGCACCTTGCTGGGCCCGGCGGATGGCTTCGATACGGTGGTTGTCACCAATCCGAACAACCCCGATGGCGCCCGCCACACCGCGGACGCACTCGCTGCGCTTTCAGGCCGCGTGATACTCGACGAGTCCTATGCCGATGTGGCGCCTGAAATCAGCTTTGCATCGCGCCTAGACGGGCGCACGGTCGTCATGCGCTCCTTCGGCAAGTTCTACGGACTGCCCGGCCTGCGCCTCGGCTTTGCCATCGCCGCGGCGGACCTGGCAGACCGGGTTCGCGATGCGTTCGGCCCCTGGCCCGTGAGCGGCCCGGCCGTGGCAGTGGGCTGCGAGGCTTTGGCGGATTCCGCCTGGGCCGATGCCATGCGCCGACGCCTGGCCATCGAGTCCACCGATCTCGACAGCATCCTCGTCGAGGCCGGCCTCGCCGTCGTCGGCGGCACGACCTTGTTCCGTCTGATCGAAAGCCCCCAAGCCGATGACGTGTTCGAACGCCTGGGCAGTCGTGGCATTCTGGTGCGGCGCTTCACCGATCAGCCCGGCCGCTTGCGTTTCGGCCTGCCGGGCAGCGAAGCGGGGGCTGCCCGTTTGGCGGAGGCCTTGACGTGACCGGCCGTTGGTGGTGGCTGCGCCACGCGCCGAGTGCCATCGGGGCCGGCATTTGTATCGGCTCGAGCGACGTGGACTGTGTCGAACCGGACCCCGACATCCTGGCGAAGATCTCGGCGCAAGTTCCCGATGACGCCACTTCCCTGACCAGCCCGTTGCTGCGCGCCAGGCGCACCTTTGCTGCGTTACCCGGCTTTGCTCGGGCGGATTGCGAACCCGCCTTTGCCGAACAGGACTTCGGCGCCTGGGAAGGGCAGATATACGAGCATATCGATACGGACTGGTCCTCTCCCGCTACCTTGCGCCCACCCGGCGGCGAAAGCTTCGCGGACGTTGTGACACGCGTGCACGAGGCCATCGACCGCATCGACGCGCCGGAGCTTCTTGTCGTCGCCCATGCCGGCCCGATCCGCGCCGCCGTCGCGAAGGCGCTGGACCTGACGCCCGAGCGGGCCCTGGCGCTGCAGATACAGCCTTTGTCTCTCACCTGCGTCGTGCGCCACGGCCATGGCTGGTCTGTCGAATTCGTCAATCGCCTCTGAGCGGGCGATGGTGCTACTGTGGCCGCAAGGGACTAGAGGCGGAGAAGGCAATGTTGAGCGAAGCGGTGCTGGTACGCCCGGCGAAAGTGTTGAGCCAGGAACAGCGGGAAGGGTATTTCCGCGACGGCTATGTCTGCGTCGAGAATTTCGTCTCAGAGGAATGGCTCGAGCGGCTCTGGCAGGTCACCGACGACTTTATCGAGAAGAGCCGGGCGGTCGCGGAACCCGACGCGCTGTTCGACATCGAGCCCGATCACAACGCAGCAAACCCGCGTTTGCGCCGCATCAACCACCCGGTCGAGAACCATCCCGTCTATCGCGACTTCGCGCT
>CAZKTK010000288.1:0-4748 GCA_964555535.1 uncultured Rhodospirillaceae bacterium | reverse complement strand
CCAAGACAAACGGGAATCCCAATTGCGATTCCCTCAAATTGTGAAACGCTCTAGAGCCCTTCAGGCTTAGATGGCACCGGTTTGACCGATTCCATCTAAGCCTGAAGGGCTCTAGAGAAACAGCGTCAGCACCCCAGTGTGGGTATAGAGGCGGTCGTGGCAGATCTCGCCGTTGGCGAAGAACCCGACCATGGGCAACGGCCCCAGGACATCGCGGATCGCCGCCAGCTCGGCAGAATCCGGGCCGAACAGATTGGGGCCGCGCGCGAGGCAGGAAAAATACAGCGCCCCACGCGGCTCGCTATCGATCCGCCCTGCCAGACCGTCGAGCATGCGCGTCAAATCGGTAGCGGCGGCATACGCATCGCGGCGGCAGAACAGCAGCCTGTCACCACGGGAAAGCTCCGCCGCGACAGCCAGGATGCCGCTTTCCTGATCGACGCCGAGCAGATTGCGCACCAGATAATCGCCACTGTCGGAACCTGAGACGATTAGCCCGGCAAATATAGCGGCACCCGCATTGCTCGACACCGACGCCACCTCTGCCTTGAAGACATCGAGTGCCGGCTTGCCGTCAAGCTCGACGATCAGGTTACCGTCGCACCCTGTCACCTCATGCGCCGGGCCGATCGGCGAGCAGCCCTGGGTGAGCCCGGTTGCCACCGCGATATCGGCCGAAAATGCATAGCCCGAGAGCGCCGCCTGCGCATCGCCGGGCACACCGGCACGCGCCCCGTCCGGCGACATGAGACCGCCCACGAGATAGCCCGTGCGCCCGCCTTCGGCGATGCGGTCGAGCAGGTCGGGGCTGGTCGGATCGCCGTGAACGACGGCGAAGGGCATGTCGGGCGGCACCTGGGCGCCAATGGCCGAGAAACTGCCTTCCGGCAGGTCGGCGACCATGACCGCCAGGGCAGGCTCATCGAAGCATTCGCGGCCACCGGCCACCACGCCGGGGCCACTGGCGCCGGTCCATTGATCGATGCCGGTGGCAGCGCGCAAGGCATCCAGCATATCGGGGTAGGCCGTCGCCCAGGCATCGTGCACATAGGCGAAACCGAGGCCGCCGCCCACATCGCCGAGCTGCCGCGCACAGTCGGCGACCGCGCGCCGCCAATCGACGTCACGCGAAACCGCTGTCGCGAACCTGTCTTTCCCAACTGACATGGAACCATTCTATACCAGTGTGGCCGGCGCGGCGCATTCACGCTAAACTTCTGTCATGAAAGTTCGTCTGCTCCTGGCAATTGTCATCGGCTTGGCCGGCACGGCACCGCTCTGCGCGGCCGAGGTCGGCGAGGTTCTCGACGCCGTGGTGATCGTAGATGCGGAGATCCCGGGCGAAGCGCGAACGGCGCGCTTCCTCGGTACCGAACGCAGCGCCAACGGCATCGTAATCGACGACAACGGCCTGATCCTCACCATCGGCTACATCATCCTGGAAGCGATGAGCGCTTCCGTGACCGATGCCAGCGGCAAGACGGTCCCGGCCGAGGTGATCGCTTATGACTACGATACCGGCTTCGGCTTGCTCAGGGCGTTGGCACCCATATCGGCCAAGCCGCTGCGCTTCGGTAACTCCGCGAAGGCGGGACAGAACGTCCGCGCGCTGGTCGTAGCGGCCGGCGGGCCGGATCAAGTGCTGCCCGTGCGCGTGACCAAGCGCGCGGTCTTTGCGGGCTATTGGGAGTATCTGCTGGAAGACGCGATCTTCACCACGCCGCGTCACCCCGCTTGGGCCGGCGCCGCGCTGATAGACGCCGAGGGCCGCCTGCTAGGCGTCGGCTCGCTGCAGGTGAACGATGCGGCGACAACGCCGACGGCCCTCAACGGCAATCTGTTCGTACCCATCGACTTGCTGAAACCGATCCTCGGCGATTTGCTCGAAAACGGCCGTTCCGCGGATCCGCCACGGCCATGGCTCGGCCTGTTCACCCGCGACATGGGGGGACACGTGATCGTCACCTTCGTGATCGAAGACGGCCCCGGTGCCGCCGCAGGCGTCAGCGAAGGCAGCGTCATTACGGAAGTGGCCGGCGAGAAAATCAAGAATATGGCGGACATGTTCCGCAAGGTCTGGGCGCTGGGCGAGGCCGGTGTACCGATAGCCCTGACCGTGGATGATGGCGACGGACCGCGCGAAGTGATCGTCGAATCGGCCGACCGCTACGATTATCTGCGCCTCGATCCCAGCTATTGACCGAATAAACAGTATTGCTTGATACGGCGGCAGTGGCCGTCATACGGTGCGGCGCGCACGAATGTTTGCGCTTGGACACTAACCGGGAGCGACCCAGATGGCGAAAGCGAGCACCGCCACCAAGGCGGATATCGCAAGCGTTTCCGACGCCTTGGCCCCGCCACTGATCAATCCCAGTGCCGTCACGCTGCATCAGCTGCGAATCTTCTGGGCGGTGGCCCAAGCCAAGTCCTTCACCAAAGCGAGCAAGATTCTCGATCTGGCGCAGCCCTCGCTGTCGCAACAGATCTCCAAGCTCGAGGAGGAAGTCGGCACCCAGCTCTTCAATCGCAGCCGCAACGAGATGACGCCCACCGACGCAGGGCAATTCCTGCTGCGCAAGGCGGATGTCATCCTGTCGAGCGTTGAGGAGGCCCTGATCGGCCTGGAGGAGTTCTCCGCCGGCACCCGCGGCGTGATCTCCATCGGCGCGCTGAGCTCCATCGCCCGCAATGTGCTGCCGGAAACATTGCGCCTCTTGGCCACGCGCTATCCCGAGCTCGAGATGGACGTGCACGAATCCTCCCCGGCCGAGGCCGTCGACCTGCTCTATGGACGGCGTATCAACATGGCCCTGCTGGCAACCGATTCCGCGGCAACGTCCAGCACCACCTTCCTGCAACAGAAGGTCTCCTCGGACCCTTATGTGTTGGCCGTGCCCGAGGGCCTGGACCTTTCCGATGTCGCGGACGTGGAACGCGACCTGCCGTCGGCGGAAAGGGCGGTGGTCAACAGCACCATCCAGTTCAATTTCGGCAACCAGCACAAGAAGCGTATCGAGGACTGGTACCAGCATGTGCTGCCCCATTACCGGGTGGTCGCCCAATCACGCAGCTATGAAGTGGCCCTGTCCATGGTCCAGGAGGGGCTCGGCGTGGCCGTGGTCCCGGCCCTGACGGCTGCCATGGGCGCCAAGCGCGGCTTTGCCGTCACGCTCTACCGCACCACGCTGCCCGATCGGGAGATTGTCGCGCTGCTGCCCACCCAATATTCCCGCATCGAGCCCTATGTCAGCATGGTCGAGATGGTGAAAGCCGTCGGCGCCACCATAACGCTGCCCGCCATCGAGCCCTTGCCACCACTGCTCAAAGCGCTCTGAGCCCCGACAATAGGGATTCGTTATAGACACTATAGAGTGTAATGGCGCCGGCAATCCGTAGCCTTCTCTCTGCGGGGCGTTGCCTCGTCAGCGCCCCAGAAGGTTTGGGTCTCGTGGCGAAAGCCACATCACAGGCCGGTAGGCTTGGTAACTTAGGGAGTTTGGATCATGTGGACGAAGCCTGTTATCGTTGAAGTCGCGGTCGGTCTCGAGATCAACTGCTACGCCTGCGCCGACCTCTAGTCTCCGCGCAAGGCTAAACGAATTTGCCGCCGGTCCCGAAAGGGGCCGGCGGCTTTCGTTTGTCCGTCGGGTTTTGGCAGTATCAGCCTTCGTCGGCCAGTGCGGCACCCTGGGGCGCGCTGCGCGTATCCACCGTCACCACCACCGACATGCCCGGCACCAGCCGCGCCGCGAAGCCCTCGGGGTATTCGAAGAAGATCTTTACCGGGATGCGCTGCACCACTTTGATGAAGTTGCCGGTGGCGTTCTGCGGCGGCAGCAGGCTGAACTCGGCAGCGCTGGCCGGCGCCAAGCTGTCGATATGGCCGACCATCACCATCCCCGGGAAGGCATCAATCTCCATCCGCACTTCCTGGCCGATCCGCAGCCGCTCTAGCTGGGTCTCCTTGAAATTTGCGATAACGTAGGTGGTCTGCAAAGGCACCACCGACAGCATCGGCCAGCCTTCTTCCGTATACATGCCGTTCTCGACGCGGAGATTGCCCACCACGCCATCGATCGGCGACACCACCACGGTGTCCGAGAGAGCGATCTCGGCACGATCGAGGTCCGAACGGGCGCGGTCGATCTTGGCCTGCAAGCGGTCGATCTCCCGCTCGATACGCAACACGTCGGTATCGATCACCGGTAGCTCCGCGCGTTCCGCCGCGACTTCCGCCTGGGCCCGCAAGACCTCGGCCCGCATGGTGCGGTCGTGCGTCGTCGCTTCTTCGTATTTCTGCCGTGTGCCGGTGCCGCGCTCCAGCAGCTGGCTGTAGCGCTCGACCTCGCGGCCGGCCTGATCGGCCTGGGCCTGGGCCGCCTCGACACGCGCCTCGGCCTGGCGCACCCGCGACTGCTGCAGGGCGCGCCGGGCGGCCATGTTCTCAATGGTTGCGCGGGCGATTTCGACCTCGGCCTCAGCGGCGCGCAGGTCGGCACGTGCCGAATCGACGCCCGATTCGTATTGATCCGCCCGCAAGGTCACCAATGGTTGGCCCGCCGTCACGGTTTGGTTGCCGGTCACGTGCAAGGTCTCGATATAGCCGGCAACACGGGGGCTGATCGCGGTCACGTCGCTACGCACATAGGCATTGTCGGTGGTGACGACGAACTGCCGCATCTCCCACCAATTCATGCCATAGGCCCCGCCGCCGAGCACGGCGGCGATCAGGACAGTGCTGAAAA
>CAZKTK010000287.1:0-4762 GCA_964555535.1 uncultured Rhodospirillaceae bacterium | reverse complement strand
TGCAATCCAAGCAGACCACCGCACCGCCCACCACCGCGTTGCCACACGGCCTCGGCTGATAGTAGACTTCGAGCTGATCGGCCTCGATGGCATCGCGCAGCTCCTGCTCGATGAAACTGCGGCGCTCGACGACGGAGTTGAGATCGGCATCGTAGAAGCGGAACGTGTTACGCGCTGCCTCCTTGGCCAGATACATCGCCAGGTCGGCGTTCTTCTGCAACTGCTCCGGCGAGTCGGTGTCGCTGGGAAAGACCGTGATGCCGATTGAGGCGCCGGTGAAGAGCTTGTGGGTGCCGACGTGGATCGGCTCCGCCAGCGAGTTGAGAATACGCTGCGCCTGTACCGTGGCATCGACAGGATAGTTGAGACCCACCTGAATGAGCGCGAACTCGTCACCGCCGAGGCGCGCCACCGTATCCTCGGCCCGCACCGCCGCTTTGAGTCGCCGCGCCACCTCGCGCAGCAGGTCGTCACCGACATCGTGGCCGAGGGTGTCGTTGACATCCTTGAAGTGATCGAGGTCGAGAAACATCAGGCCGACCGTCTCGCCGCTGCGATTGCCGCGGTCGATACACTGCTTGAGCCGCTCATTGAACAGGTTGCGATTGGGCAGGTCGGTCAGCGGGTCGTGATTGGCGAGATATTCGAGATCGGCAATCGCCTTCAGGCGCCGCTCCATCTCGTCGCGCAAGGCGCGGTTGGCGCGCTCGGTATCCTCCATGGCTTTGCGCGTTTCGGTGGCGGCATCTTCCGCATTGCGGCGGGCGGCCAGCATGGCGGCCTCCGCATGGTGACGCTCGACGAGGTCACCCAGCTGGGAACCGTAACGCTCCAGCAAGCTGCCGGCGCCGCGCCGACGACCTTGAAAACCGAGTTTCGATACCAATGACGATCTCCCGACCCTGACCCGCAGGCCGTACTCAGCCGACCCGAGCAACCCGAACTGCACCTATGGTATCCCATAGGACAGCCCGCCAAGGCAAAAGAAGACTACCCGGTGCCCCTGTGGCTGGTACGCCACGTGACGGATGTGTGACGATCGTCACGCTAAACCGACTGTTGACAAATTCCAGTTTGATCTATGTCTTTAAAGGGATTTCCTGAGGTTGCCTTGGGGATTCGCAGGGGGTTGACGAGGGATCGGATTGGCTCTTGACTTCCACTCGGGTATCCCCTAAGTTGTTTGTCATCTTACCGAGGGAACTCCCCCAAGGTGACGTGAGGACCGCAAACTCGGGCAGGGAATGCGGTTGAGGAAAAAGGGAGATGCCTGAGCTTTGAGGCGCGAAATCCAGCTATCGGCGATTGTTTCGCTTCGGAAAAGGTTGGGCTGAAGATCCCTTGGTTTTTGCTAGTTTGAGTCGCTGCGAGGCGACATGCACTTTGGACAGATGTATCGGAGGACACCGTTATGAAGATGCTTTCCAAGCTCGGCCTGCGCCGTTTCGTCAAGGATGAGGATGGCGCCACCGCTATCGAATATGGCCTCATCGCCGCACTGATCGCGGTCGTGATCATCGCCGCCGTGACCACCGTCGGTCCCGAGTTGAGCTCGACGTTCAACGTGGTCGGCACCGAGCTGAGCAGCGCCAACTAAGCGTTAGCGCACAGCCTAAAAGGCCCCCCGGTCAAGTTGGCCGGGGGGCTTTTTTGGCATCTAATCGGCAGGCTTGCGGCGCCAGATCGACCACAAGGCGTTATCTGCCACAGCGGTGTACGACTCTCGAATCTTGGGGCCGTATATGGCCATGAGTTCGGGGGAGAACCCCATATCCGCGTTCAGATGAGGCACCACCACCACGGTCGCGTCATCCAGCATGATATCGGGGTCGAGATGCGCCGTAAGCGAAAGATTGCGCCCGACATCCATCCACGACAACACGCCGCGCGGCGGCTCCAGGCCATAGAAATATGGCAGCATGTTCATGAATCCGAGATAGAGAGGGCGGTCCTGCGGCAGGATGTTGCGATTGAGACGTCGCACCAGGTCCTCCTGCAGCAGCCACCAGACACAATGCGCATTGGTATCGCACTCGCGGTACAGGGTGGCTAGATCACGCGGCGGCGTCTCCGCATCTTCCACTATCGTGGGCAAGGGGCTCATCTTGGCCAGGACATCGGCTGGAAAGCCCATCAACCCCAGCCGGCATGCCGGCCGCTCGCGATCATCACAATAGGCCACCGTCACTTCGTCGCGCTGTCCCACGACGAAATTCATCATGCTGATCGCATCCGCAAAGGTCATGAACGCAATAAGCGCAAGCGCCCCGACCGTCGGCCCGACGGCGGCCCGTTCGCTGTCGGCGAGTGCACGCTGCGCAAGGATAAGCAGAACGGGGATAGCGAACGGCCAGGCATTGTCGTGGACCTGGTTCATCGCCAAGAGCGTCGCCGCCATCAATCCGGTAATGAGTATGGTATTGCTGACCTTCACCACTTGCGCCACCTGCGCATGACGCCAATAGGCGTTGATGGCAAGCGCCACAATCACCAATAGCGGCATGTCCTGGATCATATCGTCCAGGGCCTTTCGTGGGCGGAACAGGTCCACCGATGACGACGCCAGAGCTATGTCCGCAAGATATGCCTGGGTGATGCCGAGCATGGCTTCCACGGCCACGCAGACCCCAAATGTGATCGACAGGCTCAGCCAGATCAGATGGCGGTTCGAAGGCGCATAATAGAGCGCGACGCCCGCGCCCGCGATGGCAACGGCCGCGAAGCTAACCTTTGTGTAGATCAGCAACGAAAACAGGAGCGTGACCAGAATGGCTTCACCGAGGATGACGGCACGCCCGCCAGCTCGACGCCGCTCCACGAAAAGCGTGGCCAACAAGATGCCCAGGCCGGCGATTGCGGCCTTGTTGTAAGCCCCGACGAAGGAAACCCCACCCACCGCTCCACCGACCGAACGCGGCGATAGTACAATCAACATGGCGGCAAAGAGAACGATGCCGACAAAGCCCGGCGCAAAGCGTGGCCTGAGCAAGAGCAGCCCGCACCCCGCCAACATCAACGCGACGAGAAAGTTGGCAACAATCGGAGATCGAGCGTCGATCCCGACCAGCTCGACCGCCAGTCCCTGGAACAGCCAATAGGCAGCTCCAATCGGTGTGTGGTAGTCGAGATGGGGAATATGGCCGTGCAGCCATCGCAGCCCCGTATTGAGCGGCAAGGCGAAATCAACAACATAATTGTTGAACGGGACGCGTTCGCTGAGCAGCAGCCCCGCCGCGAACAGGCTCAGCAGCGGCAGCACAACAAGGGCGCCGCCAAAGCGTGCGTGAATAAGATCATGGGCATTTGCGGAAGCACGGGCGCAGACAAAGCGCCAGGCTCTTGCCGTAAGCGAGGCCACAGCACCTTCCAGGCGGGCAATGGCGTCGCGCGATTGTTTGCCCTCAACCATCGGCGAAGCGAGCCACGTCTTCCGGGGTTCCGAGTGCGATCACTGCATCCGCAGACACATCGGTTACGGACACGCGCCGACCGTCGGCGATAAGTGTGTTGTAGATCGGCGCGATATAGCGTTCTCCCGCCTCCAAATCGCCGCCAGTGTAGTGCCGCCGATAGGCATCGGCATACAGGGCCGCCGACGAGAACCAATAAAGGCCCAAGGTGGCAAGATCGGAAATCCGCTTCTTCTCGCGCACTTCGATGGCATTGCCTCGGCTGTCCGTGCGGACGAAGCTCCAATGCTCTCCCGGTACGCGAAAACACGGGATCCAGCCATCCCCCGCCACCATCTCGGGGCGCATTGCGCCGGGCCTGACATGTGTGTCGATATTGTAGATGGCGATCGGTGCCGATTCCTCCCATGCCGCTTCCGCTGCCAGCGCGGATGTTGCCTGGCCATCCGTTGGCTGATCGAGCGATATGATACGGGTCTCGGTTCCTGCATAGGCGGCCATCTCCTCGCGAATGAACTCTTCCGCCCGTTCCTCGGCGCGACAGACGAATATGACCCGCGTCCCCGAGCCGAGGAAATCCGACAGGCTGCTCATGGCCCAGGAGAACAGCGACCTGCCCTTCACGATCACACGGTATTTTGGCTCGGTATAGCCGGCATCGCGAAAGCGCCGGCCGAACCCGGCCATGGTGATCACAACATTGCGCGCAACCGCCTGTTCAGTCATTGGCGGCCAGTTCGTCCAAGATAGCGGCGGCATTGAGCGCGAAAGCCAGCACCTTGCGCGCATCGTCCCGGTGCAAGGGCAGCATTGACAGGAACAGCGACGCCTCATGCAGGCGCACGCCATAGATGTCTATCCCGCGCGCCTCCAGACGGTGCTGGAACGCGGCTTGCATAGCTGCGATATCCGGCGTCTCCAGGCGCAATGCGAGACCGAGGTCTTCGTCGATTTCTATCGTGAACAAATTATTGTTCATAAAGTCGTAATTGCCGAATATGGAATGCGATAGCTTGGCAATGTCGTAATCGGGATCGGTCCACATGCCGGCTTCGTCCATGGCCCCGCGGGGGTCGACAAATTTCGTCAGCTGCGTCGCCTTGTCGTGCAGGATGTTGGAAAAGCATAGATCGCCGTGGCCGATCACCGCCCGCGGCTCGCTCTTGCCGCGGCGCTCCGCATAGTCCCGATACCGGGCCTCATAGGCCGCGACCAAGGAGTCCACGCCGTCATGGCGGGTGCCGTCACGGATCAGGCCATCAAGCCGCTCGAAGCCCGGCCAGGCCTTGAGCGCGCTCAGGCGCTCGCGCAGTTTTCCGAGGTAAAGTTCTTCTGCCAAGGCGGTGGCTGCC
>CAZKTK010000286.1:0-4762 GCA_964555535.1 uncultured Rhodospirillaceae bacterium | reverse complement strand
AGTTCCGCCACCCGGTGGCGGCGGCGATCGTCGAGCAGCGGCGCATTCTGGCCTTGACACCGGAGCGGGTCGAGCAGGTGCGCGACGGCCTGGCGAGCATTGCCGAGGAGCCGCTCAGCTACGCCGAGGACGTGGTGGTCTATCTCGGCCTGACCATGGCGGCCGAGCGCCTGCTCCTGATGCGCGATGCGGACGGCCTGCAGCCGGTCGTCGACCTGTTGTGGGACACGGCATTGCGGGTCGAGGACGGGGCCCTGTCCCTGGCCGAGGACGCCCTGCGGCAGGCCGAGGAGGCGCTGCGCGAGGCGCTGGCGGAAAATGCCGACAGCGAGGTCCTCGCCGAGCTCATGGAGCAGCTGAAGGAGGCGCTCGACGAATATCTCGAGGCCCTGGCCGATGCCGGCGAGAATCAGTCGCCGCTCGATCCCAACATGCAGGCGACCGACCCCGATGCCAACGCGATCGACCGCGAGGACCTGCATGCCATGATCGATCAGGCGCGGGACATGGCCATGACCGGCGCACCGGATGCCGCCCAGGAAATGCTGAACGAGCTGCAGCGCATGCTCGAGAACCTGCAGTCGCAGAGCCAGTTGCCCCAGGCCCAGGACGGCGAGGGCGATCCCATCCTGCGCGAATTGCAGGAGATCATGACCGACCAGGACCAGCTGATGAACGAGACCCTGGACCAGGCGCAGTCCGGCAAGCGCGGCCGGCGCGACGATGACGGCCAGGGCGGCGGGACATCAGGGGCCGAGGTTCAGGAATCCCTGCGCCGGCAGCTCGGCAACGTCATGCGCGGCGTCGGCGAGTCCGGCGGCTCGATTCCGGGCGGCCTGGGCCGTGCCGAGCGTGCCATGCGCGAGGCGCGCGAACAGTTGCGCGGCGGGCGCCCGGACCGCGCTGTCGGTTCCCAGGCCGAGGCCCTGCAACAGCTCCAGGAGGGCGCCGGAGAGATCATTGAGCGCATGATGGGCCAGGGCGAGGGAAATCAGCCCAGCGATCAGGGCTTCCAGCGCTCGAACGATGGCGGGCGGGATCCGCTCGGCCGCGTGCCGCCGAACAATCGCGGCAACGCCATCGGCCGGGTGGATATCCCGGAAGTCTCGGACGTGCAGCGCAGCCGGGAGATCCTAGACGAGCTCTATCGCCGGGCCGGCGAGCGCAGCCGCTCCGAGGAAGAGCGCGACTATATCCAGAGATTGCTGCGCTGGTATTGAACCGCGGCGTCTATTCTGCCGCGGCGCTTTCCTGTTCTTCTTCCGACGCCGCCGCCTCGACCGGCGCTTCCGTGAACCCCAGCAAGGCATCCATGGCCCCGTCGGGGGGCGATTCATGGGCGGTGCGGAACGATACGGTTTCGGACGGCATCATGTTGAGATCGGTGGCCTGGAACATCCAGCCCTCCAACTCGGCCCCGGACTCATCGCGCAGCACCACCCTGACCATGGGCACGGTGCGCGCGTGACGGGTCACGTTGGCGATGTCGCCCATGATGATCAGGCGTGAGCCATTGGGCCCCGGCTCGAAGCGCGCTTCGATATTGCGAATCTCCAGGCCCTCGCCGAGGGTGGTGAACGGCAGCCCCACCATGGCGTAAAGGCGCTTTGCCGGCGGCCAGGCTTCGATCACGGTATCCGATAGCAGCGCCAGCCCGGCCACGATGGCGACCAGCACGCTGACCATGGCCGTCCAGCCGACCCAGGAGCCTCCGGTGGTCTGGGTGCCGCGAATCGCAGCACCGCCGGCAATGCCGATAGGCGGCGCATCGTCAGTACCGGCCGATGGCTCTTCGTCATCGTCCGCGCCTTCGTCGTCGCCTGCCGCGGTTTCGAACATCGCATCGACGTCGTCCTGGGAGTTTTCCTCCGAGGGTGCATCGGACGCGAACATGGCGTCGACATCGTCCTGGGAGTTCTCCTTCTGCGGATCGCCCGCGTCGAACATCGCATCGATGTCGTCTTGGAAATTCTCCTCTTGCGGGTCGGGCGAGTCGAAAAGCGCATCGATATCGTCTTGCGAGTTCTCCTCGTCCATGGCCGGAGCTTCGCTCGGCGCGACCGCCTCAACAGAAGCGGCCGTCACGACCGGTGAGGCCTGCTCCGGCGCAGCGGGCGGCTCTTGGAACCAGTCGTGCTTGCACTTGCCACAGCGCAGCTTGCGCCCGCCGCTGGCAAAGGCGCCCTCGGGAACGGTGAATCGCGTGGCGCAGGATGGACAGCTCAGTATCATTTCATATCCGCGGCGAGTTCGATGGCTCGGCCGGCAAAAGACAGGCGGATCATACCCCCTTTGCCCCGGCTCCGATAGAGCGCTTGCCGGCCCTGGACTGGGGCAGGGCGGGTGTGCGACGCTGCGCCCCTGCTTGGGTTGCGGGGGAGGCCGCACGAGGTGGTCCGCTTCGAGAATGTCGGCATGCGTTACGGTCTTGGGCCGGAAGTGTTGCAGGACATTTCCTTTACCTTGGAGCAAGGGAGTTTCCATTTCCTTACCGGCGCCAGCGGTGCGGGGAAATCGTCGCTGTTGCGCCTGCTTTACCTGGAGCACCGGCCCTCGCGCGGCCTGGTGAATGTCTTCGGCGAGGATGTGGTCTCCGCCAACCGCGGCATCTTGTCGGCGCTGCGCCGCCAGATCGGCGTCGTGTTTCAGGACTTCCGCCTGCTCGATCACCTGACGGCGCGCGACAATGTGGCCTTGCCGTTGCGTGTCGCCGGTACGCGCGAATCGGAAATCGCCTCGCCCGTCGAGGAATTGCTGGACTGGGTCGGCCTCGGCGATCGCATGAACGATTATCCCCTGACGCTTTCGGGTGGCGAGAAACAGCGCCTGGCCATAGCCAGGGCCGTCGTGCGCCGGCCCATGTTGCTGGTGGCGGACGAGCCCACGGGCAATGTCGATGCGGTCAATGGCGAGCGTCTGATGCGGCTGTTCGAGGCGCTCAACGAGCTCAACACCTCGGTGGTCATTGCCACCCATGACGAATCCTTGGTGCGCAAACGCGGTCACCCGCGCCTGCATCTGTCCGACGGGCGCCTCGTGACCGGAGGGTCGTGACATGGCGCGCGTCGTCGCACCGCTGTCGTTCGGCCGCGAGGGCGGCAATCTCTTTCTGCCCTGGACCATCGGCCTCAAGGCATTCTTCGCGGCCCTGGCGGCATCCGCCCTTTTGTCGCTCGAGCACGCGGTCGTCTATTGGCAGTCCGGCGACTTCGCCGTGGTCACGGTCGAATTGCCCGCAGGCGCCGATACGGCGATGATCAACGATGCCCTGGAGGTCATGCAGCGCACCATCGGCATTGAGGCGGCGGAGCCGATACCGCCGGCCAGTGTCGCTGCCCTGGTGGAGCCTTGGATCGGGGACGGCAATCTGCCCGCGGATTTGCCGTTGCCCGTTCTGATCGACGTTGCGGTGATCCCCGGTGCTCAGGTCGATTGGGCGGATGTGACCACCCGGCTCGGGGCCGCGGTACCCGAGGCATCGCTGGATACGGGCAAGGTATGGGTCGAGAAGCTGATCGACCTGGCGCGTCTGGCCCAGCTTGTTGCCGCCGTGATGTTGCTTCTGATTGCCGGGGTGGGTGTTCTTTCGGTGGTGTTCGCGACACGCGCCGGCCTGGCCGTGCAGCGTTCGACCATAGAGCTCCTGCATCTTCTCGGTGCGTCGGACTCCTACATCGCGCGGCAATTTCAGCGACACGCCCTGTGGCTCGGCTTGCGCGGCGGTATTTGCGGCGTGTTGCCCGCTTATGGCGTGCTGTACGGCCTCAGTCATGTCGGTGATCGCATCGAGGCGCCCTTGCTGCCGGAACTCGCCATCGGCACGACCGGCTCGGCCGTGTTGATTCTGCTGCCGGTCGCGACGGCCCTTATCGCCATGTTCTCGGCGCGCCAGACCGTGCTGCGCTCGCTGGCGCGGATGCCGTGAATGGGGCTCGTTCGGTGGATTGGCATTCTTGTCATTGTCCTGTTGCCGTTGCTGGGTGGCATAGGGCTGCTGCGCTTCACGGCTGGCTTGCCGGTCTCGGTCGACGAGCCCGACGTGCGAACCGATGTCATCGTGGTGCTCACCGGCGGCAGCGGGCGGCTGGCTGAGGGCCTGCGGCTGCTTGAAGACGGATTTGCCGACCGGCTTTTCGTCTCCGGCGTCTATCGGGGCGTAGATGTGGAGGAGCTCTTGCGCGTGGCCCAAGCCGATGGCGGCAGCGACAGCGTTGCCCGCATCGCCCTGGGGCACGAGGCTGACGATACCCGCGGCAATGCCCGCGAAACGGCGGCCTGGATGGCGAAAGAGGGCTATCGCAGCCTGCGCCTGGTGACGGCGGCATATCACATGCCGCGGAGCCTGTTGGAGTTTCACCGGGCGATGCCGGACTTGCGCCTGATTCCCCACCCGGTGTTCCCGGACTCTGTTCGTCTCGATGCCTGGTGGCGACATCCGGGCACGGTGGCGTTGCTGGCGTCCGAATACGCCAAGTATCTGCTGGCGCATGTGGCGATGCGCTGATGTTTCTGCGCTCGCTCCTGTTCAATATCGGCTTCTACGGCGTCACGACGCTGTTGGCGCTGCTGTTGTTTCCCGCGCTGTTGTTGCCGAGACATATATTCCTGCGGACGGTGCGCCTGTGGGCTTGGGCGGTCGATGGCTTGTTGGTGAATGTGATTGGCGCCGACATCGAGGTTCGTGGCGCGGATCGGCTACAATCTCCGTGCCTGGTCGCCTGCAAGCATCAATCGGCGTGGGAGACGATCGCGCTCAACCGCA
>CAZKTK010000285.1:0-4764 GCA_964555535.1 uncultured Rhodospirillaceae bacterium | reverse complement strand
CCTGGGCACGCAACCATAACGCCTGATCGGGCGAGGCTACATCCAGCTTGGCGATTGCGCGTTCGTAAAAGGTGACGGCCTCGGCCAGCTTGCCCCGGTCGCTGAGATTGCCGCCTGTAATCAGGTAATTGGCGAGCTGCAGGTCGTCGTCGTCCTTGCGTTCTTCGGCCAGCGTAAGCAGCCGATTGCCGACAAAGTGCGCCAGCGACGGTTCACCGGTCGCCATGGAGTGACCGTACAGGCCAAGAAGGGGACGCATATGTATCCCGTCGTCGCCCAGTTCCTGGCTGAGATCGAGCGCTCGTTCATAGGCCTCGCGAACGACGGGTGCGCTGTAGCCGCGTGTCGCTGCCAGGGTCAGGCCGCGCATGGCCTGGGCCTCCATCTCCATGCGTTGTTTTTCCGTGCCGTCGTCGATCTTTGCGAGAAGTGCCACCGCTTCATCCAATTGCACCACGGCTTCCGTCATGGCGGATGAGCGCATGGCACGCCACGCGGCAGCCAAGCGGTGGGAGAGCGCGCGCTCACCAAGCCCAGCCGCGGCCAAATGCCGGGCAACCTCTTCCGGCTCGGATTCGGCGATGTCGGGGAATTCGTTCTCCAGCACCTCCCCAATTCGCCGGTGCATCTCTTGGCGATGGCTTTTCAGGAGGGTCTCGTAAGCGACTTCCTGCACCAGTGCTTGGCGGAAGAAGTAGCTCGCGTCCGGAGGTAAGCCTCGTTGCAACAACAGCTCCTGGCGCACCAGCTCGTCCAGTGCTTCCGTCAGCTTGGATTTGCCGAGAGGGCTAACCGCCGCCAAGACGCTGTAGCGGAAGCTTCGTCCCAGCATAGCGCCGATCTGGGCAACTTCCTTATGAGGACCGAGCCGATCCAGCCTTGCCATGAGGGAATCGTGAAGGCTGGCGGGGACAGCGCGGGGCGGCAGCGGACCGGTGAGGGCCCATCCCTCGGCGCTAGGTGCCAGATAGTCCGACGCCATCATGGTTTCGGTTAGTTCGGCAACGAACATGGGAACGCCGTCGGCGCGCTCGACAATAGCGTCGAGAACCTCGCCGGGAAGAGGTCCCCGGCCAGCAATGTTATTCGCCATCAAGCGGGATTCCTCACCGGTCATGCGTGTCAGCGTCAGCGGCAGGACGTGCGCGCGGGCTGGCCAGGGCACCTGAAATTCGGGCCGGTGGGTGACGACCAGCAGCACGGGCAAGGTCGCGATCTGACCGATGACCATGCTCAGGAAGTCGAGCGTCGTGGGATCGGCCCATTGGGCGTTGGCGACGACGAACAGGACCGGCCCGTCAATGGTCACATTAGCCACCAATGCAAGAAGGATTTCCATGATGCCGCTCTTCACGGCTTCCGGGTCCAACGTGGGGGCGGGGCAGGCATCGCAGGGCGGAATCGACAAAAGATCGGCCAGCAAGGGCATGGCGTGTTCAGGATCCAGGCCGCGTCTCAGGCACATGTCGCGCAGCTTATCCAGGCGCTGCTGCGCGCTGTCCCCGGGAGAGAAGTCGAGGGCGACCTCAATGGCACGCGCGATCGGATATAGGGGTGTCGTGGTGTGAAACGGCGAGCAGTGGTGACGCATAAGCAGGACCGGCTTGCCTCGCAATCGGTCTCGCAGCTCCTGCACAACGCGCGATTTGCCTATGCCAGCTTCCCCGCTCATCAGCACGGCCTGGCCGGTGCCGTCGCGTGCCGTCCGCCACCGCTCCATAATGGACTCGAGTTCGCGCTCGCGCCCGACGAAACCCGCATCCGGATGGCCGGCATCGCCGCCCGGTGCGGCGACGCCGAGAACGGCGTGGACGCGAACCGGCTCACTGATGCCGCGCAGCGGATGTACGCCTTTGTCTTCGCAGCGGAAAGCCTGTTCGACCAGGTCCGCCGTTGCGGCGCTGACCATGACCGACCCGGGCTCGGCAAGTGCTTGCAGCCGCGCGGCGACGTTCGGCGTTTCGCCAACGGCGCTGTTGGACTTGCCGGGCACGCCGCTCTTCTCCATGCCGACCACGACCATGCCGGAATGAATGCCGATACGGACTTGCAGCTTTGTCGGTGAGGGGACGTCGTTGACTGCCTCGACCATTTCCAGGCCGGCACGCACCGCCCGCTCAGCGGCGTCCTCATGGGCTACCGGATAGCCGAAATAGGCGAGCACGCCGTCGCCATAGAACTGAGCCACATAACCGCCAAGGCCCTCGACAATGTCGCTGCAGACTCGCTCGTAGGCGCTCATAACGGCGCGCAGGTCCTCCGGGTCGAGCGATTGCGCAAGCTCGGTCGAGCCAACGAGGTCGCAGAACAGAACCGTCAGATGCCGCCGTTCCGGTCCCACATCCTCGACCATTGGCCAGCTTTGGCCGGGGGGCGTGGTCGCGGGCTCGGGTGCGGCCTCTGGCACCGAGAGCGGCTGGGTATCGGCTCTAAGCTGCGTGCCGCAGCTCGTGCAAAAATTGAAGGCGATCGGATTGACGTGACCGCAGGCGCCGCAGGCGACAGTCAGCCCAGTGCCGCAATTGCCACAAAACCGCGCATCCGCGGGATTCTCGAACTCGCAATTTCCACAATGCACTGTCATGGCCTGCCGCGATCCCCTATGACGCTTTCCTTGCATATCTTGGGGTTGAACAACGTGGCCGCAAGCCGCGGGCAGCGGAACGTGGCATAGCAACGCGCTTGGCCTATATACTGCGCGCCCCGTTTCATGCCCCCAGCCTAGCTGATTTCCTTGTTTTGTCCCGTATGAACGCCGAAACCGTGCTGACCAACACCCGACTGGTCGCTCGCGATGATGTGATCGCGGGCAGCGTCGTTGTGCGGGATGGCAGGCTGACCTCTGTCGACGATGCGCCGAGCGCTTTGCCTTCGGCCATCGACCTGGAGGGCGACTATCTGCTGCCGGGTCTGGTGGAGTTGCATACCGACAATCTTGAGCATCACTTCGTGCCCCGGCCCGGCGTGCGCTGGCCTTCGCTCGCGGCAACCCTGTCGCACGATGCGCAAATTGCGGCGGCCGGTATCACCACGGTCTTTGACGCCCTCTTTGTTGGCGACATCCACGCCGACAGCGCCCGCCGGCGTGACCTGGCCGACATGGCCGACACGCTTGCCGAGGCGCAAGATGGTGAAATGCTCCGCGCCGAGCATCGCTTGCATGTGCGCTGCGAAGTCGCTTGCAAGACGTTGTCTGAGTTGTTTGAGCCCTTCGAGAGCCACCCCCTGGTCGGATTGGTTTCCCTGATGGACCACACGCCGGGTCAGCGCCAGTTCCAGGACTTGGCGCACTATCGCAGCTACTACAAAGAGAAATGGCACGTAAGCGATAGCGAGATCGACGCTTTCATTGCCGATCAAGATGCGCTCGCGGGTCGCTACGCCATGCCAAACCGGCGGCGTATCGCCGTCCACTGCCGAGAACGGGGTTTGCCGCTGGCCAGCCACGACGATGCCACGGCTGAGCACGTGGCGGAGGCAAAGTCCTTTGGCGTTGGCCTGGCCGAATTTCCAACCACGATCGCGGCGGCGATCGCCGCCCGTGCCGAGGGGATCGAGGTGATTGCCGGTGCGCCCAACCTGGTAAGGGGCGAATCGCATTCAGGCAATGTTTCGGCTCGGGACTTGGGTCGCGAGGGCTTGGTCGATATTCTCTCGTCGGACTATATGCCGTCGAGCTTGCTTTATGGGGCTTTCGTGTTGCATGACGAACTCGGCGTTGATCTTGCGGCTGCCGTCGCCACGGTAAGCCGCACACCGGCGCGCGCGGTCGGTCTGGACGATCGCGGCGAGATTGCGCCGGGATTGTTGGCGGATCTTGTGCGCGTGCGCGTGATCGGTGGCGTGCCCGTCATACGCGGTGTCTGGCGGCGTGGGGCGCGGGTCGCCTGACGGGTTTGTCGAAAAGGGAACTGGGAATGCGAACAATACGACTTGTTGGGTTGCTGCTGGCTTTGTTCGGCGCCACGGCCGGTGCTCGAGCCGAGGGGTTCGCAATCGGCCTGATTCCGGCTGAGAACAATGATGAGATGGTGGCGGCATTCGAGCCCATGCGCGCCTATCTGGAGCGGCGCCTGGGGTCCGAAGTGCGCGTCTATACCGCGACCGACTATACCGGCATTATCGAGGCCATGCGCAAGTCCCGCATCGATGTGGCCTGGTATGGGCCGATGTCCTATTACCTGGCTGAGCGGGAAGCCGGCGCGGAGGCCTTTGCCATCGGCGTGCGACCTGGGGGCAGCGCCACCTATCACAGCATTGTCACCGTGCCTGAGGGCTCTGCGGCGCAAAGCCTGGAAGATCTGCGTGGCGGCACCATCGCTTTTGTCGACCCTGCCTCGACCAGTGGCGGGCTGATGCCGACTTTCGTGGTCAAGACAATGACGGGCATGATGCCGGAGGACTTCTTCGGCCGTGTCATCTGGGCGGGAACGCACGACGCGGCGCAATTGGCCGTGAAGAACGGTACCGTCGATGCCGCTGCGGGCGCCGATATGATTTACGAGCGCATGCTCGGCGCCGGCCTGATCACGTCTGAGAGCAATCGCATCCTGCTTACCTCCGATGCGTTGCCCGGTGCACCCTTGGCCTATCGCGGCAACCTGTCGGAAGCGAAGAAGGCGTGGCTTGTCGAGGCCTTTCTCGATGCGCACAATCACACCGATGTCTCCGGGCTTGTCGGCACCGCGCATTTCGAACGCGCCAATCCTGCCGACTATGCGGTAATCCGCGACATGGTGATCGAGCTTGGCATTGCCGACGAGC
>CAZKTK010000284.1:0-4770 GCA_964555535.1 uncultured Rhodospirillaceae bacterium | reverse complement strand
CGAGGTAGCCGCCCTGTTCGAGGATCGGCAGGGCACGGCGGAAGCTGGCGTCGATCTCCACCGGCAGGGTGACGAGGTTGACCAGCACGGCGACGCCCATCGCGGCGACGCCCACGACGACGAAAGCCAGCATCACGCCCGGCGACTGGGCGAAGATGCCGATCATGGGCGAGGCGTAGGCGAGGCCGGCGCCGAGGCGCTGCACCCACACGGTGGTCTTGATGAGGCGGGTGCGCGTCTGCAGCGGGCCGTAGCCGTCGCGGTGCTGGATGGCGTGGCCGACCTCGTGCGCCGCTACCGCCACCGCGGTTACCGAGCGGCCGTCATGGGCGGTCGGCGCCAGGCGCACGGCGCGCGCCTGCGGGGCATAGTGATCGCCCGCGGGGACAGCCTCCACCGCCACCGACTGCAGCCCGAAACGATCGAGCAGATGGCGCGCCAGCTCGGCCCCCGTGCCGGGGATATCGCCGCGCTGTGCCGCGTGCCGCGCCAATGTCGCCTTGGCCCAGAGGCCGGGGCCAAGCACGACGGCGAAGATCAGTAATAGGCCGAGAAGCGCCAGGATGGGCATGGCGCGGCGGCCCGCCCGCCCCTACGCCGCGTCGCGGGCTTCGCTGTCGGCGGCGTCGGCGAAGAGGTCGGTAAACTCGCTGAGATAGACCGAGCCCTTGACCGTGCGCTGGATGAGCACGTTGCGGCGGTCGGCGCTGTCGCGCTTGCGGCGCACCAGGTCGAAGCTGCCGAGGCGGTCCAGCGCCCGGGTTATCGCCGGCTTGGAGATATTGAGCGACCGCGCCAGGCCGCGCACGGTGTGCGGCGGCGTCGTGGTGTAGACGCTCAGGAGCAGCGCCAGCTGCCGCATGGAGAGGTCAGGATGGTCGTTTCGCACCATGCTGACGAGGACTGTGCGCGAAAGCCCCAGGACGTCGTTGGTGATCAAAGCTTGGCTCATGCGGTGTCTCGCCGTCCTCGGTTGGTTCCATCACAAAGCGCCTGTCCGGGTATAGCGATTGCGAATCATGGCGTAGAATGCACGCAATGCTATCGCCTCGCCCCCCTTGGGCCGGCCCGGCCGGTGGCTCCGGTTCCAGGCCATGATGTCTAGATGGGCCCACGCGGACGATTTTTCCAAAAACTCTTGCAAGAAAAGTGCTGCGGTCACCGCGCCGCCATAGGGTCCCTCGGAAATATTGTTGATATCCGCGACCTCCGAGGAGAGGTGCTCTCGGTAGGGTTTCCACAACGGCAAGCGCCACAAGGGGTCGGATTCCGTCTCTGCCGCGGCGTGCAAAGCCTCGGCCACGCTATCGTCGTCGCTGAAGAGCGCGCCGACATCGGTGCCGAGCGCGACGCGCGCCGCGCCCGTCAGGGTGGCGATATCGATCACCAGGTCCGGTGCCTCGCTGTCGGCTTCGGCCAGGGCGTCGGCCAGCACCAGGCGGCCCTCGGCGTCGGTATTGCCGATCTCGACGCTCTTGCCCGCCCGCGTGGCCACAATGTCGCCGGGCCGGAAGGCGCACCCCGATACCGCGTTCTCGACCGCCGGCACCAGCACGCGCAGGCGCACGGGCAGGCCTTCGTCCATGATGGCCTGGGCCAGGGCCAGCACATGCGCGGCACCGCCCATGTCCTTTTTCATCAGCCGCATGCCGTCGGCGCTCTTGAGGTCGAGGCCGCCGGAATCGAAGCAGACGCCCTTGCCCACGAGGGTGAGCTTAGGCGCATCGTCCTCGCCCCAGGTGAAATCGATCAGGCGCGGCGCACGATCGCTGCCATGCCCGACGGCGTGGATCATGGGATAGCCCTCGGCCAGCGCCTCGCTGGAGACGGTGCGGAACGTGGCACCGCCCGTTTCGGCCACCGTCGCCGCCGCGGCTTCCAGCTCGGCCGGGCCGAGATCGTTGGCCGGGGTGTTGACGAGATCGCGCACCAGGCCGACCGCAGCGGCGAGACGCCGGGCATGGGCTAGGTCGGCCGTCTCGGGCGCCAGCAGGACGGGCGGCGGATCAAGACGGTCGCGATAGCGGCTGAAGCGATAGGCCGCGAGCATCCATCCCAGTGCGGCGGCGGCAGCGTCGAGGGCAAGGCCGTGGGCCTCGTCGAGACGCCAGGCGCGCGCCGGCAAGGCCTCGGCCATGGCGGCGAAATCCCACAGATCGGGCGCATCGGCGACAACGGAGACCGCGCCTGCGGGCGCGCCGTCAGCGCCCGGCAACAACGATGTCTCGCCCGGCTCGGGCTTGAAGCCGCTGCCCTCCAGCCAGGCCCGTTCCGGCGCCGGCCGGCCCTCCAGCCAGGCGCTCCAGGCGTTCTTGCCCACCACGGCGATGGGCAACGCATCCGCCGCCGCCTCTACGACACTGTCCAGCATCCCTGATCCTCCTCTTTGGCCGCACCATAGCGCCCGGCGGGCTTGCGGCCTATACTCTCGGGTGGGAAGAGGAGACGCAGCCATGAAGACCGTATTCGCCGCGCTTGCGGCCCTGCTCCTTGATCAGCCCCCATCGACTGGTCCATGGCGATTGTTAGTGCATAACCGGCCTTTGGTCCATCGGGATGATGATTTCCGGAGCCGGTGGTCGATATCCAAGGGCTGAGTGCGGTCGCTTGGTGTTGTAATGTTTCCGCCATTGCTCGATCAGGATCTGGGCTTCCCGTGCATAGAGCTTCTGCAGGCCCCAGTCCTGATACATGCGCGAATGCACGAAAAACTGATCCGCCGCCGTCAGCTCGCAGGTGAGCAGTGCGTTGAGCCGCTCGATGACCGCTTTCCTGCCCTTCATTGTCTCCTCCATCCATGCCCTTTTGGAGCCATGGTAGCAGACATATTGAGAGTTGGTTGATTCGCGTCTTTATCGGCCTGCAAAGAGCGCCTTGAGTCGATGGTAAGCGGTGGCCTATCCACCAGCGGCGTCAAGGACGCGAAGCGCCGGCCTTCGGCCGGTCAGGAATCCTTGACGCCGCTGGTGGATAGGCGAAACGGCAACCATCGACTCATGGCACGGGCCGCTCACGTTGTGGTGTCGTATTGAAACCCGGTGACGGTCTAGCGACTGGCCGTGGGCCGTGTCGTCGTGTCGGGCTTACGGGTCGGTGGCGGCACCTTGCCGGCGGGGCGCGGGGCTTCGGGCCGTTCGCGGCGGCGCGCCGCGGCACCATTGACCGCCGTGACGATCGCTGCGGGCCTCAGGCTGCGCCAGAGATACATGGCTCAGCCCGTCGATGCGGCCGCGGTGCCGGCGCTGCTATGTGCTTGGGAGAGGACCTTGGCGGCAAATTCCAGGCAGCAGCCGCAATTCGGGCCGCTGCCTAGAGTCTCATAGGCCAGCGTCGGCGAGACGATGCCGCGGCTGCCGAGCTCACGCAGCTCGTCTTCGCGATAGCCATTGCAGAGGCAGACATACATCGACAGGTCCTCCTGCCGCGTAGCCTTGATTCTTTGCGAATGATTGTCAATTGCAATTTACGGCTATCTGCGCCTAAAGCGCCACCTCGATCAGATAGGGCCCTTCGCTGGCCAGTCCGCGCGCCAGCGCACGGCTGAGCGACTCGGCATCGTCGACCCGTTCCGCCTCCACCCCCATGCCGGCGGCGAGCTTGGTAAAGGACAGATCGGGGCGGTCCAGGGTGAGCATGTCGTTGGCGCGGGGGCCGGGATTGCCGGCGCCGACCTTGGCGAGCTCGCCCTTGAGGATGTTGTAGGCGCGGTTGGAAAAGATCAGCGTGGTGACGTCGCAGCCCTCGCGCGCCTGGGTCCAGAGCGCCGGCAAATTGTACATGGCGCAGCCGTCGCTTTCGAGGCAGACCACCTTGCGATCGGGGCAGGCGATGGCGGCACCTGTCGCCATGGGCAAGCCGAGCCCGATGGCGCCGCCCCGGTTCTGCAGCCAGTCGTGCGGCGGCGCGCCGGCCGTGGCGGGCAGGAAGCGCCGGCCCGTGGTGACGCTCTCGTCGACCACGATGGCGTTCTCCGGCAGCAACGCCGCGACGGCCTGGGCGATGGTCTCCGGGCTGATGTCCCCGCGCGGCGTCTCGGGGCGGTCGAGCGGCTGCAGCACAGCTCCGCCGGGCGCCACTTCGAGCGCATCGGCCAGGGCCTGCAAGGCGCCGGGGCAATCCGCCTCGGCGGCAGCCAGCGCGAATACTTCGCAGCCCGGTGGCGTGACCAGGCTCGGCGTATCCGGATAGGCGAAGAAGGCGGCGGGATGGCGCGCGCCGACCATGACGATACGCTTGTACGGTGCCAGCAGTTTGAGCGCCTGATCGACCGGATAGGGAATGCGGTCGACCGCGACGCGCCCGGCGCCCCGCTGCAAACGCTTGTTCATGCCCTCGGCGAGCAGGCCACAGCCCGTCGCGGCGGCGATATCGCCGGCCACCGCCAAGGGTGCTGCGAGCAGCGCGTCGGCGCCGAGCAGCAACAGCGTGCCGGGCTGGCGCAGCATCGCCGCTGCATGGGCCACCGCGCCGGCAGCGACAGGCTCCGGCGCTGCGAACTCCGGCGCGGAGCCCACCACGCCGCCCTCGCCCCAGGCCGCGTTGGCCGGCAGGATGAGCGTCGCCACCTGGCCCGGCGCGACGCGGGCGGCGGCAATGGCGGCCATGCCCTCCGCACCGACCAATCCGGTCTCCGTCGCGGTGCCGACCCAGGCCGAGACGGGCCGCGCGATGCCTTCGATATCGGAGGTCAGCGGCGTGTTGTACTGGATGTGATGGGTGGCGTGCTCGCCGACGATATTGACCACGGGCGAGCGCGCCTTGCGGGCATTG
>CAZKTK010000283.1:0-4797 GCA_964555535.1 uncultured Rhodospirillaceae bacterium | reverse complement strand
CCCGAAAAGCTACGCACGGGTAACGACTTCGGGGTTCTTAACGGGCGACTATTTAGACTTATAGCATTTAAACATGAGCTAATGCCTTTCAAAATTTTTATCAAGATTGATTTAACTCTTCATCGCGCCCACCTTGCCCTCACCCCAATACCCGCCGATACAGCCCGATCAGCCGCTCCCAATGCCGCTCCGCTGCCGGCTTGTCGTAGCACCAGCGGCCGGGGAAGGCGAAGCCGTGGTGGACGGCGTCGTACATTTCGAGTTCGCCCTTGGCGCCTGAGGTCTCGAAGTGTTGGCGCAGCTCGGCGACCATGGGAAGCGGCGCCAGCTCGTCGTGTTCGGCGCAGGCGATGTAGAGCTCGCCCTTGGCTTTCGCGAAGGTCAGGTGTGGGCTTTCCTCGGCGTCGCTGACCAGCCAGGTGCCGTAGAACGAGGCGGCGGCGGCAACGCGGTCGGGGTAGCGGGCGGCTGCCGCAAGCGCATAGCGGCCGCTCATGCAATAGCCGTGGGCGCCGACCGAGCCGGGCTTGGCGTCGGGCTCGCCGTCCACATAGGCGATCATCGCGGAGATGTCGTCCATCACCGGCGGGATGGTCATCTTGGTGCGCACGGCGCGCATGCGCTTGTGCTCTTCGCTGCCCTCCGTCAGCACGTCGGGGCCGTAATAGGTGTCTGTGCCGGCGCGGTAGTAAAGGTTAGGCAGCAAAACATAATAGCCGACCGTCGCCAGCCTGCGCGCCATGTCGCGCAGCTCCTCGCGCACCCCCGGCGCGTCCATGAGGAGGAAGATCGCCGGATACGGCCCGCCGCGCTCGGGCCGGCAGGTGAAGGTCGGCATGGCGCCGTCGGGCGTGGCGATATCGAGGGTCGCTTCGATCATGGTCATATCTCCCAAACGCACTGTGCAGCATGCGCCTTACGCGAGGTCCGGCGCTCGTTCGTGCCAACTCGTCGCGCCTTGGTACGCCTTGCCGATGCGCAGCGCCATGGCCTCGTCGTTGCCGCGGCAGACGATCTGCAGGGACAGCGGCAGGCCATCGGCGAAGCCGTCGGGCAGCGCCAGGGCGCACCAGTCGAGCCAGTTGACCGGGCGGGTGAAGCGCGCCGGCGTCGTCGTCTGGTCGATGCTGTCGATGGCGGGCGCTGCGGTCTCGGTGGTCGGCGTCAGCCAGGCGTCGAAGCCGTCGAGCGCCGCGAGCGCCTCGCGCTTGTGCTCCTCGCGCCGGCGCAGCAGCTTGAGATAGTCCGCCGCCGTCACCCCCGCGCCGAGGCGGATGCGCGGGCGCACGTCGTCGTCGAGCGGCAGGGTCTCGTCGTCGACCAACTCGCCCACGAAGGAGTATCCCTCCGAGCCGATCAGCCGGCCGACGAAGCTGCCGCTGTCCATGGTAGATAGCGGCAATGTCAGCGGTTCGCACGTCGCACCGAGGGAAGTCAGGGTCGCGACCGCCTCGTCATAGGCCGCGAGCACGTCGGCCGCGACGCCCTGTCGCTCGGCCTCGTTCACGGTGCCGAGGCGCAAGCCCGCGACGCCCCTGCGCATCTGCGGGCGCGGATCGTCGCCGCCCGGGCCTTGCAACAGCACATAGAGTGCCGCCGCGTCTTCGACATCGCGGGCCATCGGCCCAGGCGTGTCCATGGTCGGCGCAAGCGGCAGCACGCCGTCGATGCTGACCCGCCCGACGGTGGTCTTGAGGCCCGTCAGGCCGTTCCAGGCGGCGGGCAGGCGCACCGAACCGCCCGTGTCGGTGCCGATGGCCCAAGGCGCCAGGCGCGCCGCCGTTGCCACGCCGGAGCCGCTCGAGGAGCCGCCCGGTGCGCGGTGTGTGGCGAGGTCCCACGGGTTCCACGGGGTGCCCAGCACCGTGTTGGTGCCCCAGCCGCCCATGGCGAATTCCACCGTGTGGGTCTTGCCGAGCACGATCAGGCCGGCATCGATAAGGTGCCGGGCGAGGGTGGCGGTCTGCGGCGAGATGCGCTCGGCCCAATGTTTGGTGCCGCCCATGGTGATGCGGCCTTCGAGGTCGATGATGTCCTTGAGCGCGACGGGCACGCCGTGCCATGGCCCCACCCCATGGCCGGCGCGTCGAGCGTTATCCGCGGCATCTGCTGCCAGGCGGGCATCGTCGGCGTAGACCGCGGTAAAGGCGTGCAGCGTCGGTTCATGAGCCTCGATACGCGCCAGATGCGCCTCGACAAGCGCGCGCGAGGTCACGGTTCCGGCAGCCAATGCCTCGGCAGCGGCGGATGCGGACAGGAAAGCGGGATCGGACATGACAACCTCTGGTCTCGGCGAAAGCGCGGCACTGTGGCACACTTGTCGGTCCCCGAGAAACTAGGAAGTGGCCACGATGCGACATGGCGCTCTGACAGGTTTGGCCGTGGCAGTTTGCTTGGCAGCCTCGGCACATGGCGCCGAGACCTTTCGCGACTGCCCAGACTGCCCGGAAATGGTGGTGGTGCCGCCAGGCAGCTTCCTCATGGGCACGCGGGAGGAAGAGATACCCAGCCTGATCCGTGAGGAGGGCTTCGACCACGAACGCTACGTGAAAGAGACACCGCGGCGCGAGGTCCGCATCACCCGCGCCTTCGCCATCGGTCGCACCGAAGTGACATTGGCCGAATTTGCGATCTACGCAGCGGCGACAGGGCATCAGGCGGGCAGCGACTGCTATGTCTTCCGGCAACGGGACTGGGCCCCGGAGGGCGGTCACGACTGGCGCGACCCGGGCATCGAGCAGGATGGGCGTCATCCGGTCGTCTGTATGAGCTGGCTCGACGCGGCCGCCTATGCCGAGTGGCTGTCTCGCGAGACCGGGCAGCCCTACCGCCTGCCAAGCGAGGCCGAGTGGGAATACGCCGCTCGCGCCGGCACGAACAGCCGCCGCATCTGGGGCGACGGCTGGGAGGGGCAATGCGAGCACGCCAATGGTTCGGACCAGGCGGCGCGAAAGCAATATGGCGAGATGGTTGTTGTCGAATGCGACGATGGCGCAGTTCATACGGCAGCTGTGGGATCCTTCGCTGCCAACGAATTCGGCCTGCACGACATGCTCGGCAACGCCTATGAATGGGTCGAAGATTGCTACCGTAAGGGCTATGCGAATCACGCCGTGGATGGCAGTCCCTGGCTCGGCAAGCCCTGTATCAATCGCGTCATCCGCGGTGGTGCCTGGGCCAGCCGCCCGGTGAATTTGCGCAGCGCCTCACGGCACCATTTCGAGCCCTGGCTCAGCAGCACCATGTTCGGCTTCCGCGTTGCGCGCGACCTCGATTGAAGCACGCTATCGCGGATCCATCGGCACCATGGCGGCAAAGTCGTGCGCATCCTCGAAGGCGAGCGCGGCGGCAATCAGCGAATCCTCCCGCCGGGCCGGCGCCACCATCTGCACGCCGATCGGCCGGCCGTCCGCGCTGAAGGCGCAAGGGACGGATATCGCCGGGCAGCTCGTCAAGGTGATGGCCGAGCAAATCAACAGCCAATCGATATAAGTCTCGAGCTGCGTTCCCTCGACCTCCTTCAGCCAGCGAATGCTGCCGTCGAATGGCGGCGTAACGGCAGCCAGGCAAAGCAGCAGGTCGAAGTCTTCGAAGAACGCGGTGGCGCGATGGAAGATGGCGCCCCGCGCCAGCTGGGCGCGGCCGATATCGGCCGGGGTGAGAGCACGCCCGGCCTCGATGTTCCACACCACCTCTTCCTTGAGCAGGTCGCGGTGATTGTCGAGCAGGGCGCCGCGGCCATTGGCGAAGCCGAGAGCCCGCAGCACGTGAAAGGTGTCGCGCGCTTCAGATAGGTCCGGACAGGCCTCTACCACTTCGGCGCCAAGTTCGGCAAAGGCCTGTGCCGCACCCTCGATGGCGCTGCGCACCTCCGCCGCCACAGGCACGATGCCGCCGAGATCCGGGCTGAAGGCAATGCGCTTGGGCACCGCGGCACCAACCGCCGCGTAAGGGTTCGCCGGTGCTGGCAGCGACAGGGGATCGTCCGGATGCTGCCCCACCATGGCGTCGAGCATCAGTGCTGCATCGGCGACATTGCGCGCCATCGGACCCTGCACGGGCATGTCGTCGAAGGGCAGGCCGGCGGGGCCGTGGGCGACGCGGCCGGGGCTCGGGCGCAGCCCAATGACCGAGCAGAAGCTGGCCGGATTGCGCAAGGACCCACCGAGATCGCTGCCCGTGGCGAGCCAGACCTGGCCGGCCGCCAGCGCTGCGGCCGAGCCGCCGGACGAGCCGCCCGGCGTAAGCGTGCCGTTCCAGGGGTTCTGGGTGCGCCCAAAAACCTCGTTGAAGGTCTGGGAGCCGGCGCCGAGCTCTGGCGTGTTCGACTTGGCAATCACCACCGCGCCATTCGCTTCCAGGCGCTCCACCAGGTAATCCGAGAATGTCGAGACGTTGTCGGCGAAGATTGGCGAGCCGTGGGTCGTGCGCACGCCTTCAACCTCTGTCAGGTCCTTCACGGCGATGGGAAGGCCGTGCAGGTAATGGGGCGCCGGATCGCCCGGCGGGTTGGACATGAGCCCTTGCGCGCGCTCTCGCGCACGCTCGAAGCACAAGGTCGGCAAGGCATTGAGATCGCCATCGGTCTCGGCAATGCGCGCTTCCGCGGCATCGATCATCTCGAGCGGCGACACCTCGCCCTTGCGCAGCTTCGCGACGGCCTCTGTTGCGTTCAGGCGAACCAGCTCATCCATTATTCTCTCCTGCTAGAAAGTCGATCGCGGCGGCGACACCGCCTTTGGTGTGGGGAATGCCGGCCGTGCCGAGCGCCAGCTCGGTGGTGGCAAGGGTGCCGAG
>CAZKTK010000282.1:0-4798 GCA_964555535.1 uncultured Rhodospirillaceae bacterium | reverse complement strand
CCAGCACCTCGCCGCGGCGGATTACGCCGTGACGGTGCACGACCACGACGACATGGCCGCGGTCAAGCGCCGCTTCGGCGTGCCCGAGAATCTCGAATCCTGCCACACCGTTCTCATCGACGGCTATGTGGTGGAAGGGCATGTGCCGCTGGCGACCGTCGCGCGCCTGCTGGAGGAGCGCCCGGACCTGATCGGCATCGCGCTGCCCGGCATGCCCATCGGCACCCCCGGCATGGAGGGGCCGAAGTCGGAGCCGTTCGTGACCATCGGCTTCGACGAGGATGGCGTCGCCATCTACCAGGTGGACTGATGCGGGGCCAAGCCGTCGAGGCCCTGCTCGCGCTTCGTCGGGACAATGCGCCAGCGGCGGAATTTCCCGATCTCGCCAGCCTCGACGAAGCCTATGCCATCCAGGACGCGCTGGTTGCGGCGATGGGCCACGAGCAGATCGGCTGGAAGATCGGCTGCACCAGCCGCATGGCGCAGGAGATGTCGAAGACCGACGAGCCCTTCTACGGGCGCATGTTCGCCCATTCGACTTATCCGAGCCCGGCGCGGCTCGCCATGACGCCGCTGTTCGCGCCCATCGTCGAGCCGGAGATCGCCTTCCGCCTGGGCCGGGACCTGGGGCCTGAGCGCGCGCCGTATGATGCCGCGGCTGTTCTCGACGCAGTCGCCGGCCTGGCGCCGGCCATCGAGATCGTCGATTGCCGCTATGCCGGGGGCTGGCCCATCGGCATCCGCCCGACGGTCGCTGACAATGGTGTCCATGCCGCCTTCGTTCTGGGCGAAGAGATAAGCGATTGGCATGCCATCGACCGGCCCGGCATCGCGGTCTCGGTGGCCGTGAATGGCGAGACCCTGACAGACGGCAGCGGCGCCAACGCCCTCGACGATCCGGTGAACGCGCTGGTCTGGCTGGCCAATGCCGCCACCGCGCGTGGTCAGCGCCTGGCGGCGGGTGCGGTCATCACCACCGGCAATACCGCCAACCAGGCCGTGTTCGCAACGCCCGGCGATAGCGCTGTTGCGCGCTTTTCCGGTCTTGGCGAAGTCCGCGTCGATTTCGCCTGAGGAAAAATCAATGGACAGGAAAGCCCGCTACGATCGCGACGGCTATGTTCCGCTTCCCGGCCTGCTGACTGCCGAGGAGGTTGCGGTGCTGCGGGCCGAGGTCGCGCGCATCTCGGCGCTCGACAGCGACTGCGTTTTCCGTGAAGGGGAAGACGGTACAGCCAAGACCATGTTCCGCATGCATGAAGCGGATGGCCCCACCGCGTCGGCGCCATTTCGCGCCCTGGCGCGCTCGCCGCGCGTGCTCGGCCTGGCACAGGAACTGCTCGCCGACGACGCACTCTATTTGCATCACACGAAGGTCAACATGAAAGGCGCCATCGAGGGCTCGGTCTGGCCCTGGCACCAGGATTTCGGCAGCTGGAGCCGCGACGGCATCGCCGACCCGGACATGGTGACGATCATGGTCATGCTCGACGACGCGACCGAATTCTCGGGCTGCCTTCACCTGCTGCCGGGCAGCCATCGCGATGGCCTGGTCGAACCGCGCCTGGACGCAACGACGGCCTATACCTTCTGGTCTCTGCCGCCGGGACAGGTGCGCGAGGCGCTGACGGAAACCGAGCCGGTGACGCTCAGCGGCAAGGCCGGCGATGGCGCCGCCTTCCACTGCAACCTGTTCCATGCCTCGGGACACAATTTGTCGGCCAACGACCGCTGGCAGGCCTATTTCTGCTTCAATCGCTGTGCCAACCGGCCGCAGGACGTGCCAGAGCCGAGGCCGGACTACGTGCGCTCGACCAACTGGCAGCCGCTTAGTCTTCTTGGCTAGCGATAAACGCCTTCACCCTCGGCGCAATCTCGTCACGCCAGCGACGCCCGTTGAAGATGCCGTAATGGCCGACACCCTTCTGCTCGTAATGGCGCTTGCGCGATTTCGCCAGACCGCTGCACAGGTCGTGGGCCGCCTTGGTCTGGCCGACGCCTGAGATGTCGTCAAGCTCGCCCTCGACGGTCAGCAGCGCGGTCCCGGTGATCGCCGCCGGCTCGATGGCTCGCCCGCGCGAGACCATCTCGCCCTTGGGCAAAGCGTGCTCATGGAACACGGTCGCCACGGTCTGCAGATAGAACTCGGCCGTGAGATCCATCACCGCGCGGTATTCCTCGTAGAAGGCCTGCTTGGCCTGGGCGCTTTCGCCGTCGCCCTGGACCAGATGGCGGAAGATGTCGTGATGGGCATCCATGTGCCGCTCCAGGTTCATGCTCATGAAGCCCGCGAGCTGAAGAAAGCCCGGATAGACCCGGCGCATGGCGCCCCGGTTGGGCCAGGGCACGCGCACGATGACGTTGCGCTCGAACCAGGCCAGCGGCGCCGATTCCGCATAGGTATTGACCTCGGTGGGATTGACCCGGGTATCGATGGGCCCGCCCATCAAGGTCATCGAGGCGGGCGCGCAAGCGTGCTTGTCCGCTGCCATCAGCGATACTGCCGCCAGCACCGGCACAGAGGGCTGGCAGACCGCCATGACATGGGCGCCCGGCCCGAGATGCTCGAAAAAGCCGATCAGGGTGTTGATATAGTCGTCGAGATCGAAAGTGCCGCGCGACAAAGGCACATCGCGGGCGTCGATCCAGTCGGTGATATAGACCTCGTGGTCCGGCACCATGGCGCGCACCGTGCCGCGCAGCAGGGTGGCGAAATGGCCCGACATCGGCGCCACCAGCAGCAGACGCGGATGGGTACCGGGGGCTACGCCCTGGCGCGCGAAATGCCGCAATTCGCAAAAGTCCGTGCGCTGCACCACCACTTCTTCGACCGCCACCTTGCGGCCGTCGATCTCGGTTTCCTCGATGTCGAAGTGGGGCTTGCCGTAGCGCCGTGTGGTGTGTTCGAAGAGCTCGAGCCCCGCCGCCAGGGCCCGTGTCGCCGGCAGGTCCGCGACCGGATTGAGGGGATGGCGGATCAGGGCGCGTGTCTGATCGGCGGCGAAGCGAGCCGGCGCCAGGGCCGCCCGCTGCATTTCATAAAGATGGTAGAGCACGCTCTCTCCGCTGCACTGGAACCACTGGGCGCCAGTATGCGCAGCGCCAAGCCCGAGGGTCCAGACTTATTGTGCGGCGCAAAATCGAAAAAGCGGTTGAGAATCAAACCTCGGCGACGGCCAGAAGCTTTGCCATGTACCATTCCTCATCGCTATCCCGCGATGCGTCATGGACGAATCCCTGCTTGGCATAGAAGCCCTTCCCGCGTTCGTTGCGGCGGTGCACCGTAACAAAATAGCGCCGACCGCCGCAGGCGGCGAGCTGCATCTCGGCGTGGCTCAAAAGGCGCCGGCCGATGCCGCGCCCCCAGACGCGGGGATGGATGTAGAGGCGGAACAGCTCCGGCCCCGCGCCACGGTCGCCGAACTGGCAGAAGCCGAGCACGCGCCCGTCGAGCACGGCAACGATAAAGGTGGCGCGGTGATTGGCGAGGCTGGCACGCAGCGACACCCGGCTATAGGCACTGGCGAGGAAGGAATCCATCGACTCCTTGGCAAAGATATCCTGATAGGCGCCATGCCAGCTCGCCCGCGCCACTTCCTGGATGCCGGCGATATCGCCGCGCTGGCCCGGACGGACGGTGTAATGCAGGGGCTTCTGCAGATGGTCGGACTGTTCCACGTAGACCTCGTCGGTTGGTGCCTCGGCACTCCATAGATATAGCGCGTCACGGGTGCAAAAGCGACGCCCGGACCCATGCAAATGTGACAGGAATCACGAAAGCACTTAGGCTGGCGCCATGTCCTATCGAAGCCTTCGCGAGTTCATCAGCCACCTTGAAGCGTCCGGCGAGCTGCAGCGGGTCTCGGCCCCTGTCTCGCCAAAGCTGGAGATGACGGAGATTCAGACCCGCCTCTTGGCCGAGGGCGGCCCGGCGGCACTGTTCGAAGCGCCGGTGCGCGATGACGGCACGGCCTATGACATGCCTGTGCTTACCAACCTGTTCGGCACCGTGCGCCGTGTGGCGATGGGAATGGGGCGCGAACCGGAAGAGCTGCGCGCCGTCGGCGAGACCCTGGCGTTCCTGCGCCAGCCCGAGCCGCCGGCCGGCTGGCGCGATGCCATGGAGATGATGCCGCTGGTCAAGACGGCCATGGCCATGCGCCCGCGCACCGTGCGCGACGGCCCGGTTCACGAGGTGGTGCTGGAAGGCGACGACATCGATCTCGGCGCGCTGCCCATCCAGACCTGCTGGCCGGGCGAGCCGGCGCCGCTCATCACCTGGCCCGTGGTGGTCACCCAAGGACCGGGCGAGGGGGCCGGCGATGCCGCCAATCTCGGCGTCTATCGCATGCAGGTGGAGGGGCGTGACCAGACCCTGATGCGCTGGCTGCGCCATCGCGGCGGCGCCCAGCACCACGCGCGCTGGAAAGCGGAGAAACAGGAGCCCCTGCCGGTGGCGGTGGTCATAGGCGCCGACCCGGCGACCCTGCTTGCCGCGGTCACGCCGGTGCCGGACACCCTGTCCGAGTACCAATTTGCCGGGCTTCTGCGCGGCAAGCGCAGCGATCTGGTCGCCTGCCGCACCATCCCGCTCGCGGTGCCGGCCGAAGCCGAGATCGTGCTCGAAGGCCATGTTGCGCTCGACGACATGGGTGCCGAGGGCCCCTATGGCGACCACACCGGCTATTACAACGCGGTGGAGACCTTCCCGCGCTTCCGTATCAGCGCCATCACGCGCCGGCGCGAGCCGATCTATCTCTCCACTTTCACCGGCCGGCCGCCGGACGAGCCCAGCGTG
>CAZKTK010000281.1:0-4839 GCA_964555535.1 uncultured Rhodospirillaceae bacterium | reverse complement strand
CCGCCTTCAATACGGTCTCGGTGATGACCGGCACGGGGTATAGCGCCTCGGATTACGGTCAATGGGGCGCGCTGGCCCTGACCGTGATGTTCTTCCTGATGTTCGTCGGCGGCTGCACCGGCGGCACGACCGGCGGCATCAAGATATTCCGCTTCCAGGTTCTCTTCACGACCACGCGCATCCAGATCGTGCAAATGTTGCGCCCCCATGGCGTGGTCAGCGCGCAATATAACGGCAAACCGATCACCGAGGCCGTGACCGGCGCAGTGCTTGGATTCTACTTCCTGTTTTTCGCAGCCTTCGCCGTCGTCTCCCTCGGCCTCGCCCTGCATGGCCACGATTTCCTCACCTCCATCAGCGGGGCGGCGACGGCGGTGGCCAATGTCGGACCCGGGCTGGGCGACGTCATCGGGCCAAGCGGCAACTTCTCCAGCCTGTCCGATCCCGCCAAATGGCTGTTGTCGGCGGCCATGCTCCTGGGCCGGCTCGAGCTCTTTACGGTATTGGTGCTCTTCCTGCCAAGCTTCTGGCAGCGCTAAGGCCGGTCAAACCGGTTCCATCTTTTCTGGAAAGGCTCTAAGCTACCGCCGCTTTCAATTCGCGGCCGAACCGCGAAAGAGACGCGAGTAGGAGAATGATCGCATGAAGAATCCGCTCGAATCATTACCCATGACGGTTGCCATGGGGTTGGTCATCACTGTTGTCATGGTGCTTCTGGTTTCGGCCATCGCCGGTGGCAGCGGCGCCTGAGCCGGACTGGAGGGGAGAAATGGAATACGAATTTTGGGCGTTTTTCTTTCGCTGGCTGCATGTGCTCAGCGGAGTGATGTGGATCGGACTGCTGTGGTACTTCAATTTCGTGCAGATCCCGACCATGCCGAAGATCCCGGATGAGCTGAAGCCGGCCGTCGGTAAGCACATCGCACCGGAGGCCTTGTTCTGGTTCCGCTGGGCTGCGCTGTCAACGGTGGTTACGGGCCTCATCCTGGCCGTGCTCAACGGCTATCTCGGCCAGGCCCTGGCGTTGGGACTGACCGACAATGACGGCAAGCATGCCGCCATCGGCTTCGGTATGTGGATGGGTCTGATCATGGCAGCGAATGTCTGGTTCATCATCTGGCCCAACCAGAAGATCGCGCTCGGCATTGTCGAGGCGGACGCGGACGCAAAGCCCGCTGCCGCCCGCAAGGCGATGCTGGCGTCGCGTACAAACACCATGCTGTCGATCCCCATGCTCTACGCCATGGTTTCGGCACAGAACCTCTACTAGGCGAGATACGGCACGAATTGGCCCCGGCGGATATGGTCGGGGCCCTTTTTGACTCAATAAACCTATGTCATGGCGCCGAATCGCCAGAGTGGTAGGGATCGGGTTTCCGAGACAACGGGAGCACCGCCATGAATCACCGCCACCGCAAAGTCCTGCATTCGCTCTTTGCCCACCCCATCAGCGCCAACATCTCCATGCGCGACGTGACTAGCGTCTTCACGGAGCTTGGCGCCGAGGTCAACCGCAGCCACACTGGCAAGCTTTCGGTGCATCTCGGCAAACACAAAGTGAACTTCAGCACCGCGCATCACGACCTGCCGAAGGAAGAGGTCATACAGATCCGCAAGTTCCTGGAATCCTGCGAAGTGGACCCGCAGCGCGATTATCCGATTTAGAGCATAACTCGACCATACGCGGTCACTTGATGGCCCGGCTCGCCGCACTGGATGCGTTGCGCCGCTGGAAAAGAATTGGTAACAGTTACCAATTCTTGCCCGTCGCTGAGGCTGGTCAAACCGATTCCATCTCATCCTGAAGGGCTCTAGCTAGATCGTATCGAAGCGCCCCATGGCGTCGGAAAGGCTGGCGCCATCTTCGATGAGGCGTTCCGATTCGCGGTCATTGGCGGCAAAGCCCTGCGCCATCTTCAACACCGCTTGCGCCTCGGCGCGCGGCACGCAGGCGATGCCGGTGCCGTCGGCGACGATGATGTCGCCGGGGCAGACCCGCACGCCATCGACCGTCACGGGCTCGCCGATGCTTTCGACCTTGATGCGCTTGCGCCCGCCCGTCGGCACCAGGTGGCGCGCGTGGATGGCAAAGCCGCAGGCCTCGATCTCCTCGATATCGCGGGCGCCGCCGTCGATCACGGCACCGGCAATGCCCTTGCGCGCCGCGGCTAGCGAAGCGAGCCCGCCCCAGGTGGAGACCTGGGCGCCGCCATTGGCGATCACCACCACATCGCCATGTCCCGCAGCGTCCTGGATGGCGCCGACACGGAAGTCCGACGGCTCGTAAGTGCCGAAGGGCCCGCAGACCTCCTGTGCTGTCACTGCCGGGCCGCAAAAGGGGCGTCCGCGCACCAGCGGCGGCAGGTTGACGATCAACCCGCCGACGCCGCACTCATCAAGCACGTTGCCGATGGTCGAGGTGGCAAGGCCCGAATAGCCGCGGACCAGGTCATCGACCGTCATCGCTGGCGGCGGGTCATGATTTCACAGGACGTTGCCGCGATGGGCAGGGCCTCGTCGTTCTCGCAGCGAAAGCGGCGCTCGCAACTGACAACCACATTGTCCAGGTGCCCGGCGGGAATGGCGACGTCATCGACCATGCAATTCTCGGTCGTCTCCTCGACGACATAGCTCCACGTCTCTTCGCGCATCCGCTCGCCGACATCGCGGAAGTAGACGTGACGATGACCGCGCATCAAGCCGTCCCATGTCTTGCTGCACCCTGCCGGCGCATTGGCCATGGCAAGAGCCTTGGCCTCCTCCGCATAGTATTCAGCGGGCTGTTTGAGGGCCTTGCAGTCATCGGCAAGGGCCGTCGCCTGCGGCAGCGCAGCCAAGGCCAAAGCGACAAACAGGGCCGCCGTGATGGGCGTCTTCATTCCACTCTCTCCCGGGGTCATTTCGGCGTGCACCCTAGAGCGCTTCAGGATGAGATGGAACCGGTAACGATTCGCGGCGCATCGCTTGTGTCCCCGCCGGCACGGCTGCAGACTTCCTAAATGGTCTCGCTTCGCATTCTCCTCGCCGCCTGTCTTTTCGCCACCGCCTCCCAGGCGCAAATCCCGCGCGGGGCCGAGCGCGAGTTTCCCATGACCGACTTCTCGACCCATTCGATCGACCTTTCCGAGGTGTTCTCGGGCGGCCCGCCGCGCGACGGTATTCCGCCCATCGATACGCCGCGCAGCGTCTCGGTCGAGGAAGCTGCCGAGACACTGAGCGATGTCGACCCGGTTGTCGGTCTGGTCATCGACGGGTCAGCCCGCGCCTATCCCTTGCGCGTCCTGATCTGGCACGAGATCGCCAATGACACTCTGGCCGGCGTGCCGGTCGCGGTGACCTATTGCCCGCTGTGCAATACGGCGATCGTCTTCGATCGACGGGTGGCCGGTCGCGTTCTCGATTTTGGCACCACCGGGCGGCTGCGCAACTCGGACCTTCTGATGTACGACCGCCAGACCGAATCCTGGTGGCAGCAATTTCTTGGTGAGGCGATCATTGGCGAGCTGACCGGGACCCTTCTCGACATGATTCCCGCTCGGCTCGAATCCTTTGCCGATTTCCGCAGCCGGGCGCCCCATGGCACCGTCCTTGTCGGCGACCATGCCCGGCGCTACGGCACTACGCCCTATGACGGCTACGACTCCATGCCGCGGCCCTTCCTCTATGGCGGGCCGCTGCCGGACGGCATTCCGGCGCTGGCCCGGGTGGTGCGCATCGGCGAGGAGGCTTGGAGTCTCGACCTGGTGCGCAGCCAAGGCGAAATCATCCACTTCGACCTGCGGCTGGCGTGGACGCCGGGCCAGGCATCGGCCGTCGATACGGCGGAGATCGCCGCCGGCAAGGATGTCGGCAGCGTCATCGTGCAGCGTCGCGACGGCGATGGCGCCTGGCACGACATTCCCTACAGCGTCGACTTCGCTTTTGCCTTCGCCGCCTTCCATCCCGACGGCATGATTCACACCAGCGCCTGCTTCAGCCCTCGGCGTAGTTGGCCACCTCGATCAGATTGCCGTCGGGGTCGCGGAAATAGACCGAGCGCATGGGCCCGCGGGCACCGTTCTGCGGGGTCGGGCCATAGACGATCTCGACGAGATAGGTGTTGAGCGTCTCGACAACCTCGTCGATAGGCGTCTCGGTAACGAAACAGAGATCGCCGGTGCCGGGTGCCGCGGCCGGTGCGTTGGGCTTTATCTCCTCGCCGGCCTGATGAAGATTGATTTTCTGGCTGCCGAACGTGAGCGCGCGGCGGCGGCCCTCGAAAACGGCGATGTCGAGCCCCAGCACCTTGCGATAGAAATCGCAGGTGCGTTCCATGTCGCTCACCGTGAGCACCATATGATCGAGACCGGTTATCTTCATGGTGCGATCCTGCCACAGTAGGCTATGCTTGTGCCATGTTCGCGCTATCCGCATTGCAGTTCGGTTTCGACAGCGATCCGTTGTTCGAGGACTTCGGCCTCGATTTCGCACCAGGTGAGACCACGGTGCTGATCGGGCCGTCCGGCTGCGGCAAATCGACCTTGCTGCGTCTGCTGCTTGGACTGCTGTCGCCGCAAGCCGGCAGCGTCGCCTTCGATAATGCGGCGCTCGACCGCGAGGCACGCCGCCGCATGGGCTATGTGGTACAGGGTGGCGGCTTGTTTCCCCACCTCACGGCGCGCGGCAATGTGGCCCTGATGGCGCGGCAACTGGGCTGGAGTCGGGCGCGCATCGAGGCGCGCTTGGGCGAACTTTGCGAGCTTGTGCGCCTGCCAGAAGAGATGGTGTCGCGTTATCCGGCACAGCTCTCCGGCGGCCAGCGCCAGCGTGTCGCCCTGATGCGGGCGCTGATGCTCGACC